>JAUWIO010000266.1 GCA_030605305.1 Actinomycetes bacterium | reverse complement strand
ATATTTGATTTCGAATTGCCTGATGTCGACATTTAATTTACCGGAGAAAGAACAGTAAGAAATCACATGAAGATGTGATTTATGGATGTGATTCTTAAACCAAAAGATGTGACCGGAAAGACGTAGGCGGACGCGCGGCCTAAATGAGCTTCAGTTCCCGCGCCTTGTTGATGGCCTTGTCACGGCTATCAACATCAAGTTTAGTGTAGATATTTTTGGCATGTGTACGGATCGTATTTAGACTTACTACCAGTTTGTCGGCTATCTCGGGGTATTTGAGCCCGGCAGCGACGAGGGCTATGATTTCAAGTTCGCGTTCGCTGAGCGGATCTATCAGGGGTTGATTACCAGCGCGTCGCGACGTTCTTCTGCCCGATTTGCTACGAAATTGCTTCAACAACATAGCGGCATAATCCCGATATATTCCGCGGGAGACCGCTTCTTTTAGCAAGGCAGCCATGGCTTGACCGTTATCGATAAAAGTACGAATGTGCCCCTCGGTTTCGCCGACCTCGAGCGCTTTTTGAAGCGCCGCCATTGCCTGTTCTGTGTCCCCATCGCTCGCTTGAGCCAGCGCCATTAAGGCCAAGATCTCCACGACGTCGCCACGGCGGTCCCCGGACTCAGCGGCCGGCAACAGCGTCTCAAGTACGCCGAGCGCCTCTGCCGCCCGGCCCTGCTCTAATCGCACCCGCGCGAAAGTAAGATCCAGCCTGAAATTCAGATAGTCGCCCGGCTCCCGTGATTGGTTCGCATATTCATCTGCCCACCTGCGGGGCTCCTCAAGATTGCCCAGCGCCAGTTTGATCTCCATCTCCCAGCCGTCTATTTGTGAGCCTTCAGGGAGACGACAGCACGGGGCTAGCTCTCGGGCGTGGTTTAGGACAACCCTCGCGCCGTCGGGATCGCCCTGCGTGACTCTCAGCCTTGCCAACGCAAGATTACCCCTCATTAATATGCTTACTTCATTTATCTTCTTGCCTAATTCGATACCGCGGACCAAGTTCGATTCCGCTTCACTTAGATTGTTCCATTCGTAAAAGACCTGCCCGAGACCGACATAACCGTAACCGGTAGCGGGCAAGGGATGCCCACCTCCGCGCTCCGTGCCAACCTGAATCACTCTCTGCGATATCTTTGCTGCCTCTTGGAGGTTCCCCCGTATTATCTGCAGATACGATTGATTGCTTATCGCCGCTATTTCCGCGTAATAGACATGCGCGTCGCTGCAGACGGTAGCCGCCTCGGCCAGGGTGTTGTCGGCCTCCACCAGCTCCCCACAGGCTAAATACGAGTTGCCCAAGTTTAAGGCGAGGAGCCCCCAGATTGCCAGGTCTTCCTCGGACAACTTTTTGCGCGCCTCAAGCGAGATCTCTATGGCCCGCCGGAAGTCACCAATGCCTCGCGCTATAAAAGCACGAATAACGGTAATATAACCGCGAACTTCGATGTCATCGTCTGTCTCTGTCTCTCGGCCGGCAATGACAGCTTCGGCTTGCTGTAAAAGCGGCTCTACCGCCGCGACTTCTCCGGTGAGCAGACGACTCCAAGCGAAAGAGATGCATAACCAAGGCCGAGCGGCGAGAGTCTCTTCAGGTAACTGAGATTGCCATTCCGACAAAGTGACCAACTGGCTGTCCATCGCCATCGACATGCAGATGGAATCGATAATATTGGCCGCCATGTCGACGGCCCCGCCCGCAAAAGCATGGCCGACAGCCTCCTGCGTAAAACCTTTTTCTCTTAGCCATTCGGCGGCCCGGCGGTGAAGTTCCGGTACTTCGTGCGGCGATTGTTTCAGCAGGCGCTGCTGGAGAAAGTCGGCAAAGAGATGATGATAACGATACCATTGACGTTCGTCATCGAGCTGGATCACGAACAAGTTGCCTTTTTCGAGCCAGGCAAGACTCT
>JAUWIO010000218.1 GCA_030605305.1 Actinomycetes bacterium | reverse complement strand
CGTTTCGCTCGAATGTGACCGGGCCGCGATTGGAGACGAAGACCAGCTCGCGGCCGTCGAGCAGGTTCTTAATGTTGTTCGTGGACTGCTTTTTTGCGTTCATGCTGCTCTTTTGCGACATCGAGTCCGCGAAAGAGTTCCAGATACCCCTTGAGATTGACGGTGGATAGGAATCGCTCTCTCACTGTATCACGACCGGCAGCGCCCATGCGGACGGCCCCTTTCTTGTCTTTCAATACCTTCAAGATACTCTCGGCGCACGCTTGTGAGGAGTCGACTAGATGGCCGTTGACTCCATCTTCAATCTGCAACACGATCCCGCCGACTTTGCCGCCGATGACCGGGCGCTCTTTCCAAAGAGCTTCGGTGACCGTGAGGCCGAAGCCTTCCTGGATCGATTTCTGAACCACCACGTCCGAGCCGCGCTGGAAGGCGTTGACCTCAAGATTGCCGACCCCTTGAAGATTGGAAAGCAGGAAGATATCGCTGTCTTCTCCGGCATGCCTGGCCGTCTTTTCATAATAGTGCCAACTTTCAGGATCGTCCGTCGCCATCGAGGCGGCCAGCAGAAGCTGCGCGTCCGGTATTTCTTTCTTGACGATCCGGTAGGCGTCGATCACCCCAAGCGGGTCTTTCCAGGGATCATAGCGGGAGACCTGGGTGATGAGCGGCCTCTCAGGGTCTATCCCATACTTGCGCAGCGTCCGCGTGACCGTCTGGTGGTCCAGCGGCGTGTTCTTGGGACTCAACGGGTCGATGCAGGGCGTGATGACCGTTATGGGCGGCATCCGGTCCTCATACTCCCCGGCATAATGTCCCGAAGTAAAGATGACGCCATCGTACTGTTGAATAAAAGGGAGAAGATATTCCCATAGCTCGACGCTGAATTCTGTCAGATCCAGGTGGCATCGCCAGATCCACTTCTTGCCGATCTTGCGGCGCGCTTCCCCCAGAAAATGAGGTAACGCCGCCGGTTGCGGGTCATGGACTACAACGTAATCGTATTCACCGTCCATCATTTTGGCATTGGCCAGGACCTGGTGCTCGTAGATCTGTTTCATGTTAGTGGTTATCGGGATATCCATCCCTTGTAGACAATTGTGCATGATCTTCGTAACACTAAAGAACTCATCGTTTCCTTGGATCACTTTCCAGTCGGCCCGCAGGCCGGCGTCTTGCATCAGAGGCACGAGCGTATAGAGCATCTCGGCCACCCCGCCGCCGTATGCGGTCGCGTTGACGTGCAAAACACTCGAGCCGGCCATTTCGCCGGCCAGCTCGCGTATGTCCAAGATATTGTCGGCGCCGACAAAGACTTCGTAGTCAGCCAGCGCTTTTGGGCTAATAGGTAAAGAAACAAGCATTTATATACTCCCGGGGATGCACATAATATTTCCCAAATTATAACGGATTTAGTCCTCGGTCCGCCTTAAGCGTATTGAGTTTATTATATGCCGACTCCCAACCTTTTTAACCGGCCTGGTTGATTTCGTCGAAAATGGCTTTTTTGCTATACTTACCGCTTCATTCAAGAATATGGTCGTCTTCCCAGGACGGTGGTAAATGTGAAAATGAGCACAAGATCAAAGGTGTCGACCGGAGAGCTTATGGCGGCTTTGCGTCAGACACAGGCCGACCATAACTATCTGCCGGAATCTGAGTTAAGGCAGGTCGGCGACGAGCTGGGCATACCATTGAGCCATATCTATGAGGTCGTCACCTTCTATGATGAGTTTTCGCTAGAGCGGCGTGGGCGCCACAACGTCTGCGTCTGCCGCGGCTCAGCCTGCGGCGTCAAGGGCGGCAAAGACGTCATCGCCGCCGCCGGCGAGGTGCTGGGTGTCTCGGTCGGAGAGACGACCGAAGACTATGAATACTCACTCCAAACCGTCTCTTGTTTCGGCAACTGCGCGGTGGCTCCGGCGATGCTGGTCGACCAGGACCTTTATGGCGATCTGACTGCCGAGCGGGTCAAGGGGATCCTCAAAGACAAGGGTGAGTAAGCCGATGAAGGGCGCAAATATAAAAACGCTCATCGGCGACGGCGGCAATACACCTGAAGGCAGGGTTCGTATCGGGGTTTGCGCCGGCGCTGGATGCCGGGCGCTCGGCAGTGACGCGGTTCTGGCCGCCCTAAGCGCAGAAGCAAAAAACCGTGGAGTGACCGAGAATATCAAAGTCTTCGGGACCGGCTGCCCGGGGCCGTGCCAACAGGGACCGGTGGTAATCGTCGGTCCCGAGGAGTACTTCTACCAAAACGTGGCGGCAACCGACGCCGCCGGTATTCTGGACGCCGTTGAGAGCGGGGAGCCGCTAGAGCGCCTGCTTTATCGCGGCCCGGTCACGGGAGAAGTCTCTCCGACCGTTGCGGAGGTACCATTTTTTAAGTACCAGGAACGTGTCGTGCTTGAGCACAGCGGCTCGATCGATCCGGACAAGATAGAGGACTATATTGCGGTCAGGGGTTTTCAGGCGGTCGTTAAGGCGATCACTTCGATGTCGCCAAAAGACGGTGGTGCCCCGGGCACCGACTCCGCCCTGCGCGGGCGCGGCGGGGCCGGCCGGACGGTCGGCGCCAAGTGGGAGCGGTGCCGAGAAGCCGCCAGCGATCCGAAATATTTGATATGTAATAGAAGCGCTCTCGATGGCGTCCCATTTCAGATCGTCGAGGGCG
>JAUWIO010000050.1 GCA_030605305.1 Actinomycetes bacterium | reverse complement strand
GCCGAAGATCTGAGGGTTCGGGTGGAGCTTGAAGAAGTCAGTGTCGGCGCCCAATACCTCCAACAAGTTACTGAGACGGTGTGAAAGATCGGCGCAGAGCAGCTGCCCGCTGCCGCGCGGGTCGAGCCATTGACGTTTGTGCGGAGTGGCGCAGCCGACCGATATCTTCCGATCTTGGAGCAACGAGACGACCGAACTAAGGGGCAATTCGGCCCCCAGAAGCGAGGCTTGGTTTTGGTCGAGCATGCCCCGGATGTTATTGAGCTCCACGACGGTGGAAGGTCCGACGATGCCATCGGCGCTAAGGTCAAGGTTGCTCTGGAACTCCTTGACCGCCGACTCCGTAGACGGGCCAAAAATGCCATCGATGAATTCGGTCCGAAAGCCGATGCCGTTGAGCCAGAGCTGGAGTTGGCGGACATCATCGCCATGGAAAAAGGGGGAGCGAAGATAGAGAGCGCGGTCGCCGAGGTTGTAAGTGGCATCGACCATCCGGCGCCAGGTCTCTTCGTTAACGACGCCGGTAACTGTGACTTCCCGATCTCCCTGGAAACCGCGGACCGCTTTTTCGGTCCACTTCCCAAAGAACCCATCGACACCGGTCGGCCCCAGTTCATAGCCGAGCGCCACCAGCCGTTGCTGGACGTCGGCGACGGCGTTCCCTTTATCGTTCTTCCTTATCCGCAACTCGGCCCCTCAGGGGTATAGAAGAAGCATGTATCCTGATCGTCGATATCTGACCTTCCCGGCAAGCTTACTACTCGCCGCTCTTTTGCTCATGACGCTGGCGACAACCAACCTCAGGCTCTTTTTTTCCCTAGATTATATAGATTGGCGCTACAGTCGCCTACAAAAAACCGGGGCGATGGCCTCCGAATGGCCGACCGCTGCCACGGCTGCGCCTATCTTACGCTTTATCAATGGCGATCTGGGCGCGTTGCCCGGGCTGACCCGGGACGAATCATCGCACCTCATCGATGTTCGTGCCGTCCGCTCGGCAGCCTACTCCTCGACCTTGGCGGGAACAACCGCCATCTTATTGATGTCCCTGGCCTTGATCACGACTATCGGGCGGCGAGGGTTCACCCGGCTTGTGCGCCAAGCGGCCCTCATGGCCGCGGCCCTGCTGGCCCTCGCGCTTCTAGTCGCGACGATTGATTTTAACTTGATTTTCGATTCAGGACACGCTCTGGTCTTCGCAGCCGACACGTGGCTCTTCGATGCCGACACCACCTTGATGCGCCTCTTCCCGCCGGTTTTCTGGCGCTCAGCTGTCTCAGACCTCTCTTTCTTGACCTTGATAGAACTGGCTGCCATCACTGTATTTACCTCTATGTTCGATCGAGTACCCGGCGAGCGACAGACCAGCGATTGACCCTTAAAGTGAAAGGGGTTTTCCTGTAGACTACACCGTGCCTAACGGCAAACGGGCGAGTGGCGGAACTGGCAGACGCGCTAGGTTCAGGGTCTAGTGTTCTAACGAATGTGGGGGTTCGAATCCCCCCTCGCCCACTACGTTGAACCTCCTGTCCCAGTGGGTTGGGCATAGATTGAAAGTAATCCATAAATACCCCTGGACCAGCGATCATATAGTTGAGTGGAGCTACATTGCCCGAGACGGACCTGGCGATGAATAAAGCAGAGACGCGGAAAATCAATATGATCGGGGCGGCGACGGTGATCGCATGACAGCGGAGGAAGCTTTTTCGTGGCTCGGACTGGCCAATAATCTGCTATTGATCTTGCTCTTCCAGGCTCGACGAGGCGGCAAAACGGATACAGTTCGGAGGATCGGCCGCGCTTACATCTTACTGGCAATGCCGGGGGTCTATGTCCTTCTGCTAGCCGTCGAGCAAGGCGCGGCGTGGCAGTATCTTATGTTCCTGGCGATCTTCTTAGCTTTCCTGGCTCTCTACTACGCAATGAACTATGGGTTTGTGGTGATGGTCTGGGAGCGCTCCTTGACATGGGGGTTCCTGATGCTGACGCTGCTCGGGATCCAACTGATCGCCAACCTCAGGTCCCACTTCCCGAAGAATGCGTTAGCATAGAACAATGCCGCGAGTGGTCAAGGTCGAATACGAACTGAATAATGTCCAACGGTATCCCTGCTCCAAGAGGAGCATAAAGAAGCTATTCAAAGAGTTCGATACTCTGGATGTTCTTTTTGAACGCGGGTCCATCTTTAACTTTGAGCGCCCAAACGCGCCCTCGAAGAACGACCTCCTTGGTGAACTCTACGTTATGTCGGCACAGAATGAACTAGCGTCTCAACAAGAATTCGGTGAAGATGCGGGTGGGCCGACGCTTTGGATCTATGCTATCGATAAAACACGGTATGACGAAAAAGCTGCCGCTGATTTTCGGGAGACAATCGGCCCGGCCCTTTGCGACTGGCTAAAGAAGGAATTCTCGAAACCGGATGCGGCAAGATCAAGAGACACCAAGATCTCAATTGAGTGGGACGGAGCTCGGCACCAGCTTGACGAGTCACATCCCTGACGCACCCTTCCGAACTTTCTTGCCGGCCGGGCAAGCCCAATGAGACCGCCGGTCATATAGAGCTCGGACTTTCTGGAAAAGCCAAAGCCCACCGTTCTTAGAACATTGACAATCTGTAAAAAGTGGGGTACATATCAATCATGATTGATATGACGATCAGGAGCGCGTCTCAGACGCATGAAGCCACGGACATTACGAACTTACTCAAGGTCTTGGCAGACGAAAACCGGCTAAAGATCATCAGTTGCTTGTCCTCCGGTGAAAAATGCGTCTGCCAGCTTGCGGATGCGCTCGACATTCCACAGAATCTGATCTCACATCACCTTAAAGTCTTGAAAACCAATAGGCTTGTGAGCGATGAGCGTCGCGGGCGCTGGGTCTATTACTCACTAAAGGATAAGAGGCTTAGCGATTTCGTTGCCCAGGCCGGAGAATTCTGCGATTGCGACGACATGGATTGCCCTTAGTATCAGGGGAGGAATATTTAAAGCTTATGGAAAAGGAAATCAAGGTTTTCGAACCGCCTATGTGTTGCCCGTCCGGCGTGTGCGGACCAGTGCCGGATAGAGAGTTGGTCGATTTCAACGCCCTGATAAAGCAAGTCGAAGAAGAGGGGTATGTAGTCAAGCGTTTCATGCTCACCCGAGACGCCGCCGAGTTCAAGAAAGAAGAACAAGTAATGGCGTTGGTCCAAAACGAACAACTCGAGGCCCTTCCGATCACTGTAATCAAGTCCAAAATCATTAAGAAGAGCAACTATCCAACATATGATGAGATCGTCAATGCGATCTACTAATTTCAATCGGCATTGCGCTAGCAACTTTCGCCATGACGCCCGCCCCACAGTCGGTAACCTCTGGCGCGGAGATCTTTAAATATGACTATACCTGAGCCACGCTATTGGTTTTTCTCCGGTAAAGGCGGGGTTGGAAAAACCAGTCTGTCGGCCGCGACGGCCGTTCATTTCGCCGCTTCAGGTAAGCGCACGCTGATCTTGACTACTGATCCTGCCAGTAACTTGGCCGATGTCTTCGAGCAGCCAATCGGCCATCGAATAACGCCCATAGCCGCTCAAGAAAATCTTTTTGCCATGGAACTCGATCCCGATCGGGCGACTGAGGAGTACAAGGAGAGATCTTTGGCGCCACTACGGGGGGTTTTGCCCGAATCGATGGTCAAAGTTATGGAAGAACAGCTCGATTCGCCCTGTACTTCCGAGATGGCCACCTTCGAGCGCTTTGTCGGCTTCTTGCGAGATGACGACTTCGATATCATCGTATTTGACACCGCGCCGACCGGCCACACACTTCGTTTGCTGGAGTTGCCGGCCGATTGGAGCCGGGTCATTGAGAGCGGGGCCAATACCTGTATCGGCCCCGCGCAAGCTTTGGCGGACTCAAAAACCGCATTCGATAGAGCCTCGGAAGTTCTAAAGGACCCCCAAACCACCAGGTTTGTCTTCGTCCTAAGACCTGAGCGCTCCTCTTTGGAGGAGACAGAAAGATCCGTGACCGAACTGGCCGGACTCGACATCGAGACGGTCGATCTGATCACCAACGGGATCTTGCCGCCTGAAGCCCGCGACAGTGCTTTTTTCCGGGCCAAGTACCGCACCCAAATCGATTGCATAAGAAATATCGTCGCGTTCGCACCGAGCACAAAAGCGCTCTGGCTACGCCGCGACGAGATACGCGGCGTCGAAAGTTTACGAGAGGTTTCCAGGCTCCTTTACGAAGACCCTATGTCAGCGGCGACCCTGATCGAGGATTCGCGCGCGTTTAATTTGAACGGCCAGGACATCAGACCCGAGCCCCTGCCTTTGGGTTCCGGGCCGGTCATTAAGCTCGGAGCCTCCGAAAGCGACGGCACACAGCTGGTCTTTTTCACCGGCAAAGGCGGCGTCGGAAAGACTGTGCTCTCTTGCACGGCCGCTGTCGCCTTGGCCGATCACGGCCGGCGGACCCTTTTGGTCACGACCGATCCGGCGGCCCATCTGGCCCACGTATTAGAGGAGGCCGTTGACAATATCGCGCGGCCAGTGGCATCGGTCGATAATCTGTGGGCGGCGCGCATCGACCCCAAGGCCGAAGCCCAAGCGTATAAGGCTAGAGTTCTCGCCGATGCTAAAGACAAGTACTCCGCCGAGCAGCTTTTGGGAATGGAGGAGGAATTAAACTCCCCCTGTACCGAAGAAATGGCCGTCTTTTACCGTTTTATCGAGCTGGTATCCCGCGACGATTTCGATTACATCGTTTTCGACACCGCCCCGACCGGACACACCCTGCGTTTGTTGCGCTTGCCGGTCGAGTGGAGCAAGCAGCTGGAGATAAAAACGTTCACCGGGAAAAAGCTGAGCGAAGCCGATGCCGGTGCCAAGGCCGAATTCGAGACCGTAATCAATCGCCTTCAAGATCGCAACCGAACGTCTTTTATTTTTGTGGTCTTGCCCGAGCACACGCCAATAATCGAGGCGCACCGCGCGGCCAAGGATCTCGAAGCCGTTGGCATAAAGCCGGCGGCGGTGATCGCTAATCAGGTAGTGGAACCGGCCCAAGCAACCGGCCCATTCTTCGTCGAACGGCTTAAGACGCAAGAGCGACACCTGCAAGTAATAACGCGCCTCTTTGGTATGGCGCCGACCTTGATGCCCCTCTTGCCGGAAGAGCCCAGAGGCGTCACGCATTTACGGGCAGCGCCTATCTCTTTTCGCCCGGCGGAAGCCCCTACCAGCCTAGCAAACTAGCGGCCATCAGGGCCGGGATCGCGACCTTCAATGAGACCGCAGCGACATTAATATATAGAGACTTGGCCTTCCGGGCGGCTTCTTGGTTTCTAGCATCCACTCTAACGGATCGCACCCGGCGCTTGTGCGGATTGCGCCCGGCAACATAGGCTGAGACCGCCGCCGACAAGCAGATCAATGACGCGGCCACCCCAACAGCCGTCGCCGCGCTCAAACCCTGAGCAAAACTATCGGCGGACAAGGCCGAGGTGAGCAACAGCGAAACGGATGCGACATAGAGACCTGCTTTAGTGTCGAGCGGGTCTATTCGTTCCATGCGCTTCTCCAGCCGCCGAGAAACCGAGCCATCGATGTACTGGACGGAAGGATGCTCTTTGACCAATAACCTTTGCGCTGTTGCTGCCATGTCGCTTCTCCTGTCTAGCTTCTAAGCCCGCCATATCGGTGGACCTGAAGTCCCGGTCATTCCATTGAACGAACGTATGTTCGCATTATAGCTGATAGTCAGAACGTGTCAACCGTTTCAGTGAATTCCGCTGCCTTCTTGACGAAAAGTTAGAAAAATACAATACTGAGTTATAAATATATAACAATGCGTTAGAAGGCACTAACATGAAAGAGGAGCGATGGAAGCACAAAAGAGATTTTACTTAGCGGGCATGCCCATAGCAACGGGGGTTCTTTCGCTGCTGATGGTCGGGCTTGGCCGGGAGGGAGATGTGCAAAAATGAATGCCACCACGCGAACCGCGCTAAAAGCCGCCGCCGTCGCGCTGCTGATCTTGACGATGGCCCTCCTCGGATACACCCTGTGGGCCAGAGGCAAGGTTGTCGAGAGTGGGACAGCCATAGGAATCGTTATAGCTCTAGTGGTGTTTGCTGCTTTTGCGCTGCGAAACGTGACCAAGAGCGCGCGCCAGGGCCTGCCGCTGGAGGATGAGTTCACAAAACGCGCCAAGACCTCCGCGGGCTCCTTCGCTTTCTATGCATCATTATATTTGTGGCTGGCGTTAATGTACTTT
>JAUWIO010000304.1 GCA_030605305.1 Actinomycetes bacterium | reverse complement strand
AGTATTAACAAGGCCAAGTTTATGCTCAGCAAGAAAGTGTCACTTGCCGATAGGTGATAATAAGTGGCCGGACACCAAGTGACTTGGATTGCCTGGAAAGGGTATATGTGATAACATGTACAACCGCGAGGAGAACCTAACCAAGGACCGCGTATTTTCAGCAACGGGTCAATATCGGGAGACAAAGTGCTCAGAAACAGAATAATTACACTCGGAGCAGTTTTACTTATAGCGCTTATGCTACCAGGGGCCGCTTCGGCCGCGGTAGACGCTGAATCAGTGGTAAGCGGCAAATGCACGGCCTGTCATTCGGCCGAGAGGATCCGCGAGTCCGCGATGACAGAAGATGAGTGGACGGACCTGGTTGATGAAGAGATAGATCGTGGCGCTCAGTTGAGTCGCGCTGAGAGGGCAGCCGTTGTTGAATGGCTGACCGAGAACTATGGCGTGAGTGGTTCCAAAGTGGTCGACGTCGTCGACGTGGCGGAAGCCGAAGCTGAGGAAGAAGCCGTCCCTACGGCCGAGGTCAACGATACGGCCGAACTCCCCTTCGAGCGTCAAGCTGATACCGGCGTTGAGCTTTGGCAGTTCCTGCTGACCGGCGGCGCTTTGATTTCCGGCGGCGCGTGGATGCGCCGGCGCTAGTTTGACTGTGGCCCCAGACGGGCCAATCTTCTCAAGGCCGCCTTGGCCTCCAAGAAATCCGGAATATACCGAACAGCTTTCTCATATGCTCTTTCTGCCTCGGATAAGTCCCCCAGTTCCTCGTTTGCCTGCCCGATCAGGAAATATGTATCACCAGAAAGAGGATTCAAGGCAATGGCCGTATTTAGGGCCGTGATCGCTCTACTGGCATCATCTGTCTCAAGATAGAGGGTCCCGAGAAGATAGTGGGCCGCGTCTAGCCGCGGCTCCAAGGATATTGAGAGCATGGCGGTAGCAATAGCCGCGTCCACGTTCTTCATCCGGCTGTGGACGGAAGCGAGCTGATAGTAGATGCTCGCGTTCTCCGGTTCGATCTCGGCTGCTTTTTCCAGCTGACTGAGGGCGTCTTTATATCTGCCGATGCGTCGATAGACCGCGCCAAGCTCTTTTCGGGCGGTGGCGTCATTTGGGGAGATGGCGACTTTTTCTTGAGCCTGCTGGACCCATAAGTCGATCGCGTTTTGCGGAGCATCGTTCGGAACATCCGGCACGATGTTCTTCACTAAGCTTCGAAGTATCGTCGGTTGCCGGCGCTGGGTGACTCGAGCTAGCGAGGCCTGGACGTCGAGACGGAATTTAGCGCTGTATTTCGGGGTGCAGGTCGTCAAGGTGAGCCGGGCTGACTGATCTTTTTTTGGAACCAGCGCGGAAAGGGCCTCGGGGTCGAGCGTGTCAGACCGGACGACCCGGTATTCATAGATGCTTTCGAGGGTCTCGAGCACGATCTTGTCACCCGGCACGAGCTCGTCAAGGCGATTGAACGGATGAGTATAGGTCACACGGTGGCCCGCGATACCCACAGTT
>JAUWIO010000128.1 GCA_030605305.1 Actinomycetes bacterium | reverse complement strand
GCGCTCGACAGCTCAAACTTCATGGGTTTTGCCGCCCGGCGGGGGTCGAGCCTAGGGATGGCGGCCTAGCGTTTGGGGATATCGGGGCTGTCCTTGCCTTCGGCCGTCACGGCTATTTTAACTAGGCTGAACTCGGGGTCTTCGAGGAAGAGCTCGGTGCCCACATCCCGGTTCGAGAAATCGATGATAATATCGGCCCTCTCGCCCGGGGCCAGCTCCAGAGAGTTCATTTCGACCGCGGACGGCAACAGCCCGCCTCCGCCGCCGATCTGAGTGAACCGTGTGCCGTCGCTAAGGGCGACATTGTAGACTCTCGTGTTCGAGGCGTTTATCAGCCGCAGTCGGGTTTTTATGTTCTGAACCTCCAGTACGGGGGCGATGACCCCGTTGATCAGGGCGCGGTCACCAAAGATACCGTTTCGGCTGAAGACGACGCTCGACTTGTATTCCGGCTTGCCGTCGCGATCGAACTTCCGATCCTGAATGATGACGGGAAAGTCGTTTCTGCCGTAGTCCTGCGGAAGACCGAGCTTGTCCGCATCGGGGTCTTCTACTAAGAAGGCGCCGGCCAAGCCGGCATAGAGCTGTTCGCCTGCCCGGCCCAGCGGGTCCGGCCGGTACCATAAGGTGGCTGCATCCTGGCGGATAGCGAAAGAGGTCGTCCAGGAGGCACCGGGGGCGATCAGTTCGCGCGCGGCGCCCAACGCTCCCGAGCGGGCGATAAGGCCTTGCCACATGATAGTCGTCGGCTCAGTCAGCTCGTTATTGACTTTGATTTTGACCGTCTCGCCCTTGGTGACCTTGATGGTCGGACCTAGATACGGGCCGTTGTAACCGAACGTGCGGGTCGATTTGCCTTTAAAAAACCGTGAAGGGCCACTCTGAGCGGTCAGTTCGAAAGCGGCTTGTTTGGGGCGGGGGTCCGTATCTTTCAATAAAGGGGGGACCGGCCGCGCCTTGGTAAACTCTTCGGCATCAAGGCCCGCATCATCGTAAGCGACCGGCTGGGCCCCGCAGGCGCTCAAGAGAGTTGCAGCGGCTATTGTGCAGAGGGCGACCAGTGAGTTCCGGATTGGCTTGAACATCCTCGAGTGGCTCCTTAGTAGGTTCAACCGCGACCCCCATATTACATGACTTTTTAGCGCCGCGGGTGGATTCAAGCGGTTAGCGGGGATACTATCGGGATATGATGGATTTTATTGTTGAAGGGGCTAAGGTCCCGCCGGTGACAGCGGAAGTCATGCGGGAAGTCGATCGACTGATGATCGAAGTCTACGGTGTGACGCTTTTGCAGATGATGGAGAACGCCGGGAGGAACCTGGCGATCCTCGGGGGGCGACTGCTGAAGGGATCGGTTGCGGGGAGCAAGGTAGCCGTAGCGGCCGGGCGCGGGAACAACGGCGGCGGCCGATTGGCCGCGGCCAGACATCTCCACAACTGGGGAGCCGATGTGACTGTATTGGTCTCACAGGATAGTCTGGGACCGGCCCCGGCCGCGCAGCTCGATATCGTCCGGGCGAGCGGGATCGAACCCGTCTTTGCGCAGGAAGCGGCGGCACAGCTGGCCGATGGCGATTGGGATCTGGTCGTCGACGCGCTGATCGGCTATGGACTCTCGGGTCCGCCAATCGGGCACACGGCCGCCCTGATAATGGCCGCTCATGAGGCCGCGGGCGTTAAGCTCTCGCTGGATGTGCCATCGGGATTGGATGCCGGCACCGGGCGCGTCTTTGAACCGCACGTGAATGCCGATGCTACTTTGACACTGGCCCTGCCGAAATCGGGACTGGTATCGCCGTCGGCCCAGACTGCTATCGGGCGACTCTTCGTCGCCGACATCGGGGTGCCTCCCGAACTCTACTCCCGTCTTGGGTTGTCGGTCGGACCGATCTTTGCTGCCGACACGATAGCGGAGGTGCGGCGGCAAAGCGCTTAGTCGTTGTTTTTGATAAAAGTGCCGTTCTCATATTCCTGGAAGGCGGTCATCAGTTCAGCCTGCGTGTTCATGACTATCGGTCCGCGCCAGGCGACAGGCTCTCCGATCGGCTTTCCGGAGATGAGCAGGAACCGCAGCCCCGTTTCCCCGGCCAAGATGTCAAGACTATCGCCGTCCCCAAAGATGACCAGATGCTCTTCTTTGAGTAGTTCCGGCTCCTCGTCGGCGAAGAACCCGGCCCCGGCGATGATATAAGCGAAGACCTTGTGGCCCGGTTCGCCCGCCGGCGAGAAACTGCTCTGCGGCGCCATGGTGACATCAAAGTACTTCGGTTCGGCGATGATGTCCCGGACCGGACCGCGGGCGCCCTCGATCTCGCCGCAGATGACTTTCACGCTCACTCCCGGAGCCGCTTCGACGGTCGGCACCGCCGCTCTTTTCACTTCCTGGTAGCGAGGAGGCATCATCTTGTGGGATGCCGGTAGGTTGACCCAGAGCTGGAACCCCTGGAGGGCGCCCTCTTGGCGCCGGGGCATCTCTTGATGGACTATTCCGCTGCCCGCTGTCATCCACTGGGTATCGCCAGCTCCGATAGTGCCTTGATTATCGAGGCTGTCCCCCTGCTCGACCTCGCCTTGGAGCATATAGGTAACCGTCTCGATGCCCCGGTGGGGATGCCAGGGGAATCCGGCGATATAATCGTTCGGGTCTTCGGAGTGAAAGTCGTCCAAGAGCAAGAAAGGGTCGAGAAGCGGGACTTCAGGGTAGCCGAAAGCGCGTTTAAGCCGGACGCCGGCCCCTTCGATGGTCGGCTTGCTTCGGAGTACCTTAGCTATTTGGCGCTTGCTGCCCATATCTGTTTTTACCCAAAGCAGGCGTTATTAAACTTGCCGGGCGAATTCCAAAACTATGGTGGTGCCTTCCCGGTCGGAAACGAGTAAGAGGCGGTCGCATAATTCGAGCATGAGATCGAAGCCCATTCCCAGGGCCTGTTTGGTCGAGAAGCCGGACATCAACGTCGCCTTAGGCAGCAGCTGGAAGTCGATCCCCGTACCGGTGTCGATGATGGCCGCCTGGACGATATCGTCGCGCTGAAAGAGCGAGATCTCTCCGCCGCCCCCGTGCTTGACGGCGTTGGTCATCGCCTCCGACGCCGCTATCAGAGCATCGTTCGCTCGCGAGCCGGGGCTTAGGAGCGGCATCATCATTTCACGTAGATAAGCCCGGCCCCGGCCCAGGTCCGTCAGCTCAGCGATGGCGGTCGGGGCGGTTGTCAGCTCTCCGAGCGCCGTATCCAGTTCCGCGGGGGTCATGATGACCAGTTTGCCGCCGGTCACCGCGGCCAAGATATCGATATATATGTGACGGATCTCCAGCTCTTTTTTGGCCTTGTCTTCATAGAGCCGGGCATTTTCGATGACCATGGCCGCCATCGTGGTGATCATTCCCAGAACCTGCACCTGTCGACCCAGAGGTCTCTCGCTTCCCTGCGAGAAGACGCAGAGCACGCCGCGGCAGACCGATCTCGACGATAACGGAAAGGACGCGTGGAACTGGAAATGATGTCCGCAGAGGCATTCGCCGACTTTGGTCTGGCTCGCCAAGAGATTGGTCGCCGCTGCCTGGCTGAGACCTTTGTGGGCGACCAGACTAAGCGTGTTTTCGGGAGTGACCAGGCAGATAGATCCGCCGTCGAGCCCCAGTAGTTCGACGGCGGCATCGAGGACATTGCTCAGGACTTCCTCAAAGCCCAATATCCCCGAGCAGGCTTCACTTATTTTATTGAAGGCTTCGACCGCTTCGCGTAAAGCATTGGGCTCCGGCGGGGCGGGTTTTGGTATTTGTGGTTGGGCCGCTTTCATCTCTATACTTACGTGTGCTCTATTGATACCCGATTTAGTGATCACTTATGCGCTCGCCGGATTGGCCCGGGCTCTAGGCGGCTAGATCGTCTCTGATAAGGCGGCCATCGGCTATCTCCAGGACGCGGTCCATTTGGGCCGAGACGGCCCGATTGTGGGTGACGACCAGGAACGTTGTGCCCATCTGTTCGTTGATCGAGCGGAAGAGACGGTAAACATCATCGGAGTTGGCGCTGTCAAGATTGCCCGTTGGCTCATCGGCCAGGACCAGCGGGGGTTCGTTGATAAGCGCCCG
>JAUWIO010000200.1 GCA_030605305.1 Actinomycetes bacterium | reverse complement strand
GGGTCACCGAATTCGAGCCGGGATCGATGCCCCTGGGTGTCGATCCCACAGTCCCATATAAGCCTTCGCGAATCTCTCTTACGGAGGGCGACTCCATCTTTTTCTTTACTGACGGTTTGATCGAAGCGCGTCAGGGCCCCCAGCTTTTCGGGACGGAAGCGGTGCAAAAGATCATCGAGAGCGAGCCCGAAGCGTCTCTCGACAAGATCTTGGACGACATGTTGTCGGCGGCCCGGACCTTTGGCGGCGGCGCTCTGCGGGACGATGTCGCTATGATCGGTATGCGCCTTGGTGACCGGTAAAGCAGACTCGCGCGCCCGGGCGAAGCGGCGGCCAGGGCAGCCCTTCCTCGCTGCTGCGGGGCATTGATTCTGCTATAATATCGTTTCCATCAAATCCATCCGAGGTGTCCGTATGCAGACCGTCGATACAAAAGTCACGCTAGCTGAAGTCGGAGAACTGGTCGAAGAAGCCCGGGAGGAACGCATTGCCCGCCGCGTCGATCGCATCTACCAGCAAGTCCCGGCTAATTCATGCGAACGGTGCGCGGAGTATTGCTTTAATGCCGCGCAGGTCCATCCGATAGAATTCCTTAATATCTACGACGCGCTCCTGGCGATGCCGGAGTTGACTCAAGCCCGCTTGGCGAAGCGACTCATCGAGTATGAGCTGCTCCATATGGCGACTCTCGATCTGACCTGCCCCTTTCTTGAGAGGGATGAGTGTATTGTTGATGAACGCATGCCGTTGGAATGCCGGCTCTTCGGTCTCTATCCTAAAGGGGATTATGCGGCGATCCAGGTGGAGAGCCGCAGCGCCAACGAGCAACTGGCGATGTTCTATGCTCGGAATCACCGGGTCCTCCTGCCGGAAGAAGTCATGCTCCACGAGGTCGAGCAGTGCCAGAACAACGTCCAAGCAGACGGCAAGGCCCTGATAGTCGGGGACCGCGAACGCCAGCATGTTCACAGCCAGCTTTTCGCGCTAGGCGAGCAGTTCTTGCCCGAAGAATGGCAATCGTCCGACGAGGCCAGCTTCACCAGCCAGTATGCCGAGCTGTTCTTCGATGCCGACGATCTCGTGGAACTGAAAGTCAAGGTCATCAAAGAGTATCAATCGGGTGGCAAGAGGAAGACGCTCGACAAACTACTATCGACTTCCGGGCTTAAGTTTTAGAGGGGGACAAATGTATATCTTTCCATTGATCTCAACCGCAGTCAGTCTGGTCTTCGCCGTCATGCTCGGCAGGCAGTATGCGGCCAAGCGCAAGCCGTATCAGTTGGCTTGGGCGGGGGCGATGGCCATGTACGGGTTCGCTTCGTTGGCGGAAGCTGTCGGGCAGATGAACGGTTGGACCATACCGCTTGTCAAGACATACTATATCTTCGGCGCCGTCATGGTCGTCGGCTACCTGGCTCTAGGCACACTATATATACAGGATCCGAAAGTCGTTCGCTGGCTGGTCCTGATCGGCGGCCTGCTGGCTATGCCGGCGGTCTTTTTCAGCTCTTTTTTTAGCGATGGGGCGGGCGACACCGAAAAGCTCATCGCTATCGGCCTCTTTGAAGTGGTCTTGATCGAGCTGATGGTCTTGGCCTGGGTGGCCCGGGACAAGTTTTCCAGTATCTGGCTCGGCCATCTGGCAGTCGGCACCGTGGCCGGGATCGTCCTGACCGTGATGGCCAAGGTCGATGCCTCGGAGCTGGCTATACTGGCCGCCAATAGTGAAGTGCCTTACGATGCTATCGAAAAGTCGCTGTTGTTGAGAAACACGGTCATCAGTATTAATACGATCGGGGGCTTGGTGCTCATCCTCGGCGCCGTTTACTCGGGCTATACGCGCTTGCGTAAGAACATCATGCGGGAGACCGCCATCGGCACCACTCTTATCGGGCTTGGGGCCGTCTTCCCGTACTCGGCGGGCTATCTCGAGGGCTACTTCGGGGCGGCTGATCAAGCACTTAAATCGATCTTCCTGACTATCGGAATCATTATCATGTTCTTCGGTTTCTTGCAGACGGGCCGCTCTAAGCCGCCTGCCAAGAAGGAGCCGAGTCCCACGGAAAAGGTCGAGGCCCCGGCCTAGAATGGGCCGGCTGCTCCTCACCATAGTCTTCTTCGGCCTTTTTCTGACGGGGTGCGATCAAAACGGTACCCTTGTTGCATCCAAGGCCGAGGCGCCGTTGAAATCTGAAGTCGAAATCGAGGAAATCAGGCTCGAGACCGCCGACGGGCTGACGCTGCGCGGCAATGTCTACGGCCATGGTGAAGTAGGGGTCATCCTGGCCCACATGTTTCCTGCCGATCAGAATAGCTGGAGTGATTTCGCCAAAGAGTTGGCGGCAACCGGCGAATATACGGTACTCACGTTCAACTTTCGGGGCTATGGTCTTTCGGAGGGGGCGAAGAATATCGCCCGGATCGACAACGATGTCCGGGCGGCCCTCGACCACCTCAACGAAGAGACAGCCAAGGTATTTCTGATCGGGGCGAGCATGGGGGGAACGGCTGCCTTGAAGGTCGCATCGAGTCGGGACGTCGCCGGGGTGGCGACGCTCTCCGCGCCGCGCCAGTTCGAAGGGCTCTCAGTCGGGGACAAGCTCGACAAGGTCAGGGGGGCTAAGCTCTTCATCGCCGCTCGCGGGGACCTTGCAGCCCCCGGGAACGCCCGGTTTTTCTATGAATCTACTGGCGAGCCGAGAGAGCTTTCGATCGTCGAAGGCGACGCGCACGGCACGGCCCTGTTGGAAGATCCGCCAAACACGGTTGCGGACTTGCTCAAGAACTGGCTGGCAAAGACCCGCTGACGGTGCGCGG
>JAUWIO010000014.1 GCA_030605305.1 Actinomycetes bacterium | reverse complement strand
TATCGATTGGAGCATCGGCGTCTCGACCTCTTGAAACATGCGCTCGTTCAGGAACTCCCGGATCCCGGAGATCACCGCTATCCGGGAGTCAAAGACCTTTCGTACATCGGGATTGACGATCAGGTCGAGGTAGCGCTGCCTGTAACGAATCTCCACGTCCTTGAGGCCATGCCATTTTTCCGGCAGAGGCAGCAGTGATTTTGTCAATAACTTGAATTCTTTGACCTCGACCGACAGTTCGCCCCGGCGGGTCCGAAAAACCGGTCCACCGACGCCGACGATATCGCCGATGTCGAATGACAGGAACTCCTCATAGGCATCTTCAAGATTGTTGATGGCCAAGTAAAGCTGAAATGACGCCGTGCCGTCGTCAATAACGATGAAGCTGGCTTTTCCATGGCGGCGGATGGCTTTGATGCGTCCCGCGGTGGAGACCGGACCCTCGCCGTGTTCGCCGGCCTCAAGCTCACTGTGGCCCTCGACGAGATCGATCAGCCGATGGGTCCGTTGAAATCGCTCTTGGTAAGGGTCGTTGCCGCGCTCGCGAAGTGCTTCGAGGTGGTCGCGTCGTTGCTGTATCAGCTCACTCGGGGAATCCGCGTCAGCGGTCACTTGCTGATCTCAATGATCCGATATTCGATCGTGCCGGAAGGCACTTCGACCTGGATCGCCTCTCCGGCCTTGCGGCCGAGGATCGCTTGCCCGACCGGGGACTCGTTCGAGATCCTGTGGTTCTCCGGGTCCGCTTCGACCGACCCGACCATCATATACTCGAACTCCTCGTTTTCTTCGACATCTAAGAGCTTGACCCGCGAGCCTACCGATACGACCTTAGTAGTGATCTTCTTCTCGTCGATCAGGCTGGCCTTAGCCAGGACATCCTTGACCTGTGTAATGCGGCCCTCGATGAATGCCTGTTCGTTCTTGGCATCATCGTACTCAGAGTTCTCAGAGATATCCCCGAACTCGATGGCGCTTTTAATGCGCGCGGCGACTTCACGACGGCGAGCGTTAGTGAGATGCTCCAGCTCTTCAAGTAGCTTGTCGTAGCCCCCGGCGGTGAGAATAACTTCTTTGCTCATGATCTGCCGCTCCTCGATGTTTCACTTAAACAGCAAGCACTGCCACGTTACAACAGTGCTTTTCTTCCGGCTTAACCGGGAGATTATAGGGGAAACCCGGCTCCGTTGTCAAAAAAAGGCCGCGGTCTCCCCGCCGGCATAGTGCAGAAAGAGACATCAGAGCAGGTATTCGGTGTTTGTTGAGGGACGACCGCCCGTATGTTAGATTGAGGCTGCCCGGACCCGACCTCTCTAGGAGAAAGAGATTGCAACACGTTGTCAGTGTCAGCCTAGGTTCGTCTCGGCGAGACCACTCGGTCGATGTCGAGCTGCTCGGCGAAGATTTCCGGATCGAGCGGGTCGGAGCCGACGGCCGATTTGAGCGGGCGAAAACACTCCTCCGGGAATATGATGGCCGGGTCGACGCCATCGGGCTGGGCGGGATCGACATATATCTATATTCCGGTACCCGCCGTTACGAAATACTCGATGGAATCAAATTGCGCGATGTGGTTCAAAAAACCCCCGTTGTCGATGGCAGCGGCCTCAAGAACAGCATGGAACCGGCCGCGGTCCGCTGGCTATCTGAGCAGCCCGGATTCGACCTCTCCAAGATGAGCGTTCTCATGGTCAGCGCGGTCGACCGGTTCGGGATGGCCAAGGCTTTCAGTGAGACAGGCGCGCGCACCGTCTTTGGCGACCTCATCTTCGCGCTTGGCATAGAGGTCCCAGTTTACACCATGGAGAAACTCGCCCAGTTGGCGGACGAGTTGCTCCCTAAGATAGTGAAGACCCCGTTCGACAAGCTCTACCCGATCGGGTCCGAGCAAGACAAAGAGCCGGATCCACGCTTCTCTCAATTCTATGAGGACGCCGACATCATCGCCGGGGACTTCCATTATATCCGGCGCTATATGCCGCCCGATCTTGCCGGGAAGACGATCCTGACAAATACGGTCACGGCGCACGACGTCGAGGAGCTGAAAAAACGCGGCGTCCGCTACCTGGTGACGACGACCCCGGAATACAACGGCCGGTCATTCGGAACGAACGTCCTGGAGGCGGCATTCCTTGTCCTGCTGGGGAAACCGTGGCCTGAGATCACCAATGATGACTACCTTGAATTACTGGAAAAACTTGAGTACGAGCCGGTCCTACGCCGACTCGACAAAGGCGACTGAAAGGGGTGGCTCTGAGAGACGACACATATAAGAAGTACGTGGACGCGGTCAACCCGGGCCTCGCCCGTGTCCTGAAGTTCGCCCGGCTCGACCGGGTAGAAGTCGAGGCGAACGGCTCGATCATCGTCGATGACGAAGGGCGTGAGTTTATCGACTGCGCGGGGGGCTACGGAGTATTTACTCTCGGCCACCGCCATCCGGAAGTGATAGCGGCCGTGCGGGAACAGCTTGAGGCGATGCCGCTCGCTTCCAAGCTCTTCTTGAACAAACCCCTGGCCGATCTGGCCGCGCTGTTGGCCGAGGTGACCCCGGGAGACCTTCAGTACTCCTTCTTTGTCAATTCCGGAGCCGAAGCGGTCGAGAACGCCATCAAGCTCGCGCGAATGAGTACCGGCCGCCAAGAGCTGGTCGCCACCGAAGGCGCCTTCCACGGCAAGACCTTGGGGGCTCTCTCCGCCAGCGGCCGGTCTCTCTTCCGACAGCCGTTCGAGCCGCTAGTGCCGGGCTTTATGCACGTTGCCTTCGGGGACATAGACCGTTTGAAGCGGGCCGTGTCCAAGAAAACCGCGGCCGTCATCCTCGAGCCCATCCAGGGCGAAGGCGGAGTCCAGGTGCCGCCGAGCGGGTATCTGGCGCAAGTCCGCGAGCTTTGCGATTCGGTCGGGGCTCTGCTAATAGCTGACGAAATACAAACAGGCCTGGGCCGGACAGGCACCCTCTTCGGTGTCGATCGGGACGGTATTGTGCCCGACCTGATGACGCTGGGAAAAGCGCTCGGCGGCGGCGTCATGCCCATCGCCTCTGTCGTCGGCCGGCCCGATACATGGTCTGAGTTTAATAAGAATCCGCTGGTATTGACGTCGACTTTCGGCGGAAACCCGCTGGCCTGCGCGGCAGCCATCGCGGCGGTGACCGTCATCACCCGCGAACGCCTGTGGGAACGGGCCGAGAAAATCGGGGCCGCGCTCAAACGCGGTCTTGAAGACGTGATGGCCCACTTCCCCCGGATCATCCGCGATGTCCGCGGGGCCGGGCTCCTGAGCGGGGGCGAGCTGTCGCATGAAGGACTCGGCGGGGTCATCGTCCCGGAGATGGCAAAGAACGGCGTAGCCGCCGGCTACACGTTGAACTTGCCGAAAGTCATCCGCTTCGAACCCTCGCTGCTCATCGACGAAGTGCTTGTCGATCGCTTGATCGATGTCTTTGCGGCGGGGGCCGAGGAAGCGGAACGCCTCTTCGACAAGATGTTCCCGAACCACGAATAAAACAGCCTCCAGCCGACACGCCGGCAGTCCAAGGTATTGATTGTCCGGCGTCGAACACGGTATCATTCAACACGGAGATATCATGCCCCTAGTTGAAGCGCGCATACTCATCAACGGAACCCCTCAGGACGTCTATAACGTCGCTAAGCAGCAGGAACGATTCCCCGACTTCATGTCCGACGTGGAAGAGGTCAAGATCATCGAGCGCACCGACAAGCGGGCCATCAGCGAATGGACTACAAATGTCGAGGGCATCCCGATCTGCTGGAAAGAGGAGGATACCTTCGATGACGATACCAACTCCATCACCTACCGCCTTCTCGAAGGCGACCTCGACAAGTTCGAGGGAGGCTGGACTTTCGAAGCCAAGGACGGCGGTACCGAGGTCGTCTTGACCGTAGATTTCGATTTTGGCATGCCCACCCTTGCCGACCTTCTCGGACCTGTCTTAGAAGTCAAGGTCCGGGAGAACTCGGAGATGATGCTAAACGGCATCAAAAACGAGATAGAGGGCCGCTCATGAGAAAGTACGCCTTCATCATGCACCCGCTCTCCATCGATGAAGTCTGCACGTTCGAGCCAAAAGCGGCCGACAAGCCGGAACGTTTGGTCGAGAAGATGCTGGAGTGGATGCCTCCTTTCGTGATCGCCAACCGTAAAGGGCTCGTCTCCCCTCACGATGAAGTCGAAGGTATGCTTATCTGCCTGCCCTTGTTGCCCCAGCAGATACTCGGACTACCAGCCGATCTAGTCCTGGAGAAATTGACTCTCGCGGGCCGGTTGGCAGAAGAGAACGGCGCCATGATCGTAGGCTTGGGGGCGTTCACGTCGGTCGTCGGCAACCGCGGCAAGAAAGTGGCCGCCCGCTTAAACATCCCGGTCACGACAGGCAGCAGCTTTACTGCCTTCTCGGCCATCGAAGCGCTAAAGATGGCAGGCGAGAAGATGAAAATAGATACTAAAGACGCGACCGCGCTGATCGTCGGGGCCACCGGTTCGATCGGCGGCGCCTGCGCCGAGCTGCTGGCGCCGCAGGTCAAGAAGATCATCCTGGCCGGCCGCCAAGTCTCCGCTCCGCTGGAGCGATTGGCCGAGAAGATCGGCCCGAACGCTGTCGTCACCGATGACACTGCCGGCGCTTTGAGTGAGGCCCAACTCATCCTTTCCGCGACCAACGCGGTCGGCCCTGTGATCGAGGTCGACAAGCTCTTGCCGGGTTCTGTCGTCTGTGATGTAGCTCGCCCGCGTGACGTCGCCAACCGGGTCAGCAGCCGTAAAGATGTCTTAGTCATCGAGGGCGGCGTCATCCGTTTGCCGGGGCGCCCGGAAATAACGACAGATTATCGGGTAGATCTCGGTATGCCGGATTTTCTGACCTTTGCGTGCGAAGCTGAAACGATCCTGCTGACGCTGGAAAACAAGCCGGAGAGTTTCAGTCTAGGCCGCAATATGCCGGTGGAGAAAGTCCGCGAGATAGCCGCGATCGGCGACAAGCACACGTTCGAATTGGCGGGGTTGCGCAACTTCGGTAAAGATATCTCCCGGGCCGATATCCGGCGCGTGCGCCGGACTGCCCGCTTCAAGCGACTGAGCAAGAAACTCAAGAGCTCTTCCAAGAATGGCTGGCGGCGGGCGAAAGCCAGAGCCGGCACCCGCCGTAGCGCCTAAGCTTTCGAAATTACTTGACGGGGGTCTCTACGTCACTGCTGTCAGGCGCG
This sequence comes from Actinomycetes bacterium, assembly GCA_030605305.1. Taxonomy (GTDB): domain Bacteria; phylum Actinomycetota; class Aquicultoria; order CAJVYJ01; family JAUVQD01; genus DAOUYN01. Next base: position 5,291 of record JAUWIO010000014.1, on the reverse strand, counting down.
GGCACATCGATCTCGGGCTGGCGGACGCCAATGGCTTCGATCCCGAATTGGGCGCAAAAAGCCCTGAGGCCGTTGATGGCAAAGAGGAATGCCGTGAACATTATCAAGCCCCAAACCAGCATCGCGTACTCATTGACAGCGAAACTAAAGGCCTGCAACGTTTCGATCTTGGCCTCGACACCAAGTCGGCCCAGCGCTTCCATAAAAACGGGGATGATCAGCAAGATCATGAAGATGCCGATGTTTCTCCAGGCCCGATGGCGCCAGCCGAAGGCCTTGGTGATCAGATAGATTGGGTATATCCCGAGCAAGGCCAAAAGGCCGAACAGGATGTGACGCCAGGTTTCGAAGAACGTGATCGCCGTGTCGGAGATGGAGGCTTGCGAGGCGTCTTGCTCGCCGCTGTTAACCGCAGCCACCTCAGTAAAGAGGTTGCTTAACTCATCAACATCTGCGACTTCAGGATGCTCCTGGATTATTGGGAATATTTTTTCGATCGCCACGTACCTGTTCACGTCGAGCCGGCGGATTTCAGGTTCGACGACAACAAAAGCACCCCAAGCATCCTGGGCCTGATGCTTAGCGGCCTCCGTGTTACCGGCCGCTGTTTCCGTCCTGACGGCGGCCAAAATACCTTGAATATCGGCGATACCTTTGTCAAACGCCGACGCTGACATCTCTTCGTGCGGCGCGAATTCTTCGAGCTCGTTTTTAGCGATATCAGCGTGTTCAGCGGCTAGCTCCCAATCTCCGTCCAACAAGGAAGCGTAAACCGAACCTACTGCTCCGCTTACGACAGAGCCATCCTTGAGACCGATCTTATTGTGAACCCTTGCTGCGATTGCTTGAAAATACCCGATGCCTTCTGCGGCCTTGATCCGGGCCTCCGCGACGTCGCGCTCCGGGCTATCGGGGTCGGCCAGGGCTACGGCCTCGTCCAGCTCCTCGGCCACCTTGTCGGCCAATTTCAGCGCCAGCCCATCGATGACCGTGGCCCCACCTTCGGCAGCGGTGCCACTCTTAAGAGAGTTCATTTGTTCAGTCAACTCGTGATCTTGCCCGAGCTTGAGTTGCGCGGCCATGACCGCGAACCAGCCGTTAGCGTCTTCGATGCGCCCGGCGTCTAGTGCCGCTTCCAACTCGGTGAATATCAAGGCCAGTGCCGACTTCTCGGCAATCTCGGACTGCTCGGCCAATCCCATCCGGTCCCCCGCCGATAAAGCCGACTGGGCAGCGCCAAACGCGACCCTGACCCGATCCTTGGCTGAACTATGGACGTCACTCAAATCAAACCGCTCATCAAAGATAGTCTGGGCATTTGCCAGCTCGCCTTGGGCGGTATCGGGATCCGCCTCTAGGCCGTCAATGGCTTGATCAAAAGCCGCTTTAAAATCTGCCCAATCGTCGGCGGACGGCGCGACAGCCAGTGCTGACTGGACCGGAAAGACCGCCACCAAGATCAAGACCATCAAAAACAACAAATTGCGTTTCACTACTCGCCGTCTCCCTTCAGATTTACGAGTTTTAACTTGAGCAAAGCTACCCGGTTCTCGGGCATGATCATAGAAAAGGCCTCGGAAAGCTCTTTGACGAGGGCAACCTTGTCAAAGAAAGCCATCTCTACCCCGGTATTTCCGACTCTTCCCAGGCAAGCTTGCAACGTACGGTGGCCGGTCTCGCCCATAAGCGACTCGAGTTCTACTTCTAGTTTTTCAAGATAAGTAGCCATATTTCCTTGCTCTTAGCTCTCGCTTACTCGTCTTATCGGCGCTAGCGTAAAGAACTTTAGGGCTTACTCTGGAGGGTTGCTTTTGGTGTGTAACGAACCGTATGCCTATATAATATACGCAAGCGCTTGGAGTCACAACTAAATTCTGAATTATCGCGCCTTGCCGAGCAGCTAACGTCTCGACTCGCTCAAACTCGCTGCCGCCTCTTAGTTATTGAGGTCCCACAGGCGTTTTAGGCCATACAGAGTAAGTTTCGGTTCGAGACGGTCGATAGTGCGGCAGTGGAGGCCGACTAGGTCGACGAGGCCCCCCGTGCCGATGACCGGACAGACGACGCCCAGCTCTCGCCTGATACCGGCGATGATGCCGTCCACAAGAGCCGCGGCGCCGAAAATGATCCCCGCCCGCAGGCTTGCATCCGTATTGCGGCCGATATATCGAGTCGGCGCCTCGAGTGAGACTCCCTTGAGGCCGGCGGCTTTATCGACCAGGGCATCGGCCCCGGTCATCACGCCCGGAGCGATGGCCCCTCCGAGATACGCCCCTTCAGCGGAGACGACGTCAAAGGTCGTGGCCGTACCGAAATCGACGATGACGAGCGGGCCGCCCTCCATTTCATAGCCGGCCACGGCATTGGCGATCCGGTCCGCGCCGACGTTCTCCGGATACTCATATTCTATAGTGAGGCCCGACTCGGTCTCGAAACCGACCACTAATGTCTTTGCGTCCATATATTTGTCGACCATCTTCAAGAAGGCGTCGCCCACCGCCGGCACGACCGAAGCCAGCGAGACCCGTGTGACGTCTCCCAGGACCCGCCCCGTCAACGCGAAGAGGCCGCTGAACTCGACCGCCAGCTCATCGTCTGTTCGGTCCGCAATAGTCGCGGTCCGCCAATCGCCGGCCATATCTTCCCCATCAAAGAGGCCGATGGCCATTTGGGTATTCCCTATATCGACAACCAATAGCATAAGTCGATGCTAGCTTAAGAGCGGCCTTGACTGCAATCGCTTTTTCGCCAATTATGTCAACTGTGATGGAGGATAAGGTTTACAATTGGCCTGAATATATCGAAGGGCTTGAGAAACACCTGCTAGAAGGTGGCGAGCTGACTTTTGACGAGGCCCTTGTCCTGTCCGAGACACCTGATGAACACGTCCCCGTCCTGGCCAAAGCGGCCGATTCAGTCCGCCAAAAGCATACTTCCGACTCGATCGACCTATGTTCGATAATCAACGCCCGGTCGGGCCGGTGCCCTGAAGACTGCAAGTTTTGCACCCAGTCGAGCCACTATGAGACTGATGCCCCGGTTTACCCGATGAAGCCGGTCAAGGAGATAGTGGCGGCCGCCAAGGAGGCGGAATCGGCCGGGGCCCATCGCTTCTGTATCGTCGCTAGCGGTGACACCCTCAGCGACGAGGATTTTGAAACGGTCGTCGAGGCTGTCTCCCGGCTCAGCCGGGAGACCGGTATGCACCGCTGCGCTTCGGTCGGCGCCCTGACACCGGAACGCGCGAACCGCCTCCGCCAGGCCGGACTCGATCGCTACCACCACAATGTAGAGACAGCGGCCGGCCACTTCAGCGAGGTCTGCTCGACCCACGAATACGCTGACAAACTAGAGACTGTAAGTAATCTTGAGACGTCCGGCATCGAGAAGTGTGTCGGCGGCATCCTCAATCTGGGCGAGTCCCCGCGGCAGCGGGTCGAGTTCGCCTTTGAGCTGAAAGAGCTCGATCCTATCTCGGTCCCGATCAACTTCCTGGATCCCCGCCGCGGCACGCCCCTGGAAGATCAGCCGCTGATGTCGGCGATCGAAGCCCTCAAGTACTTGGCTATATTCCGCCTGGTGCTGCCAAAAGCATATATCCGCCTCGCCGGTGGGCGGCGCGGCACTTTCTCTGATGACCCCAGCCTTCCCTTTCAGACCGGAGCCAACGCCCTGCTCATCGGCGATCTGCTGACGACGGCCGGACCGGCGGTCCAAGCCGATCTCGAGATGCTCCGCTCGCTGGGTTTCCAGCTCACTGGCGAGAGTCCGGCCGGCAACGCAAACGAAAAATGAGCCTGGAGGACATCAAGTCCGCCGGTCTCTACCGGCGCCTCCGGAACCAGGTAGATACGGGCCCGACCAGGGCAGTGTTTGACGGTCGTAAGGCGACCGTCTTCGCCTCCAATGACTACTTGGGATTGCGGCACCATCCTGACGTGCTTGAAGCGGCGGCCCGGGCACTCGAGAAATATGGGGCGTCGGCCGGAGCATCGCGACTTATCTGCGGCAACCATGAACTCTACGGAGAATTGGAGACAAAAGTGGCGGCGCTCAAGGGACAAGAGGCGGCCCTGGTCTTCCCAACCGGATATATGGCCAATGCCGGCGCCCTCAGCTCTTTGGCCGGCTCCCGCGACCTCCTCCTGATGGACAAGTTCAACCATGCCAGTCTGTATGACGGGGCCAAGCTGAGCGGCGCCCAACTGAAACGCTACCGGCACGCTGACACCGATCACCTGCACTCCCAGCTAGAGCGCTGGACCGCTTTCGAGCACCGCTTTATCGTCACCGACGGGCTCTTCTCAGTCGACGGCGACCTGGCGCCGCTGGCGGAGCTGTCCTCCTTAGCCGCGGACCATGACTGCACTCTCATCGTCGACGACGCGCCCGGGCCGGGCATACTCGGGCCCGGGGGTCAGGGCTCATCGGCCCACACTCAGGCCCACCCGGCGATCGAGACCGGCACGTTCAGTAAAGCTTTGGGGGGTTTAGGCGGGTTCGTCGCCGGCGACCGCGAAACGATCGAACTGCTGATCAACAAGGCTCGATCGTTTATGTTTACAACCGGACTGCCGCCGGCGACTTTAGCCGGGGTCAGCGCCGCCATCGATATCTTAAGCGCTGAACCCTGGCGCCGGGAGCGGGTGCAAAAACTCGCCGCCTACGTCAGAGGCCGACTTATAGAGATCGGCCTCGAAGTGATCGGCGGCGACTCCCCTATCATTCCAATCATCATCGGGGGCGAACAAGACGCTTTTGACTTCTCCGAAGCCTGTCTCGATGCCGGGGCATTCATCCCGGCCGTCCGCCACCCGACGGTTCCCCGGGGCCGGGCGCGACTGCGCCTCACGGTCAGTGCCGCCCATTCCGATGAAGAAGTGGAAACGATGCTGGTCGTTATAGGCCGGATCGCCACTGAACGGGGGTTGATATAGTGTCGGCACACCAACCCCGCCCCGGTACTGCTATCGCTGTCATCGGCACCGATACGGGCGTCGGAAAGACGGTCGTCAGCGCCTTGCTCGTGGCCGCCTGCCGCCGGGCGGGATTGTCGACCATCGCCCTGAAACCGGTGGTCTCGGGCGCTAGCAATAACGATGGAGCAGAGGTCTATACGGACAACGAATACCTGGCCAACGCGGCCGATGCGGATGTCGATGCGGTCGGCGTCTATCGGCTGCGCGAAGCGCTCTCGCCCCATCTCGCCGCCGAGCGTCAAGGTATAGCTATCGATGTCGGCAAAATAATCGAGCGTGTGGAGGAAGCGCGCCGCTCTCACCAAGCTGTTA
>JAUWIO010000240.1 GCA_030605305.1 Actinomycetes bacterium | reverse complement strand
CCGCCCAAGCGGCCCGCGCACATTATCTTGATACCTAGAGCCCCGCTCTTCATCGACGAGTTGACAGCTTTCTTCATTGCCCGCCGGAAAACCACTCTCGCTGTTAATTGCTCGGCCACATTCTGAGCCACTAAAGTGGCGTTCAGCTCGGGACGATTGACCTCTTGGATATTTACTTGGATCTTCTTCTTCGTCATCTTCTCGAGCTGCTGGCGAAGCGCATCGACCTCAGCTCCGCGCTTACCGATAACCACACCCGGTCTAGCCGTATGGAGGTCGATCTTCACCCGATCGCCGGACCGCTCTATCTCTACCTTAGCGATGGCGCCCCTGGCCAAGCGTTTGCTGATATAGTCCCTGATTTTTAGGTCTTCGGCGAGCATCTTCGGGAAGTCTTTGGTCGCGTACCATCGTGACCGCCAATCTTCAATGATCCCCAGCCTCAGGCCCAAGGGGTGTACTTTCTGTCCCAAACTATTCCTCCTGCATCCGTTCGCTCAAGACGATCGTGATGTGGCTTGACCGTTTTCTTATTCGGCTGGCCCGGCCCTGCGCCCGGGGGCGAAACCGTTTCAGGGTCGGGCCCTGATTGGCATATGCCTCCGAGACGAACAGGTCGTCCCTGCTCAATTCGTGGTTCCGCTCCGCGTTGGCGATGGCCGAACGCAATACCCGTCCGACCGGTTTCGCCGCGCCCTTCTCACAGAACATCAATATATTGTCTGCCTCATTGACCCCTTTGCCACGGATCAGGTTGACCACCTGCTGGGCTTTGGAGGCTGGAATCCCTATGTATTTGCCGATCGCTTTAGCTTCAGTAGCCATTCTTATTTCACCCGCGAAGATCTTTCCGAGCGAACGTGCCCGCGGAATGTCCGCGTCGCGGCGAACTCGCCCAACTTGTGCCCCACCATGTTCTCGCTGATGAAGACCGGTACATGCTTACGGCCGTCGTGAACAGCGATCGTATGACCGACCATCTCCGGAAAGATAGTCGACGAGCGTGACCACGTCTTGACGACGCGCTTGTCGTTCGCGGCATTTAGCGCCTCGATCCGACCCATCAGTCTCTCTTCTACAAACGGACCTTTTTTTAAAGAGCGTCCCACGTGCTTCCTTTCGTTAACGGCCTTTTCTTCGACGAATAATCAATTTATCCGACTGCTTGGGGCGTCGAGTCCGATAGCCCAGCGTCGGTTTACCCCACGGAGTGACCGGATGGCGTCCTTGCGAGGACTTACCCTCGCCACCGCCATGCGGGTGATCGACAGGATTCATTACGACACCTCTGACCGTCGGTCTCTTGCCTTTCCAGCGACTCTTACCTGCCTTACCGACCGACAGTATCTCGTGCTCTGGATTGCCGACCATACCGATCGTCGCCTTGCATCGCAGAAGCGCCAATCGCACTTCACTTGAAGGCAACTTGAGTTGAGCGTAGTCGCCTTCCTTGGCGACCAACTGCGCCGACGTCCCGGCAGATCGCGCCATCTGGGCACCCTTACCCGGCTGCATTTCGATAGCGTGAATAACAGTTCCAAGCGGTATCTTCGCAAGCGGCAGAGAATTCCCCGGCTTGATATCGGCCTCTTGGCCGGACATGAGCGTATCGCCGACCTCGATCTTTTGCGGCGCCAAGATATAGCGCTTCTCGCCATCCGCGTAGTGCAGTAATGCTATCCGCGCCGATCGGTTTGGATCATATTCGATCGCTGCTACCTTCGCCGGGATCCCGTCTTTGTCCCGTTTGAAGTCTATCTTCCTGTATTTGCGCTTGTGACCGCCGCCGATATGGCGAGTCGTGATCCGGCCGTTGACGTTCCGCCCGCCGCTCCGCTTGAGCGGTTCCGTCAGACTCTTCTCCGGCTTTGTTTTGGTGATCTCCGCAAAATCGGAGATCGTAGCGAACCGGCGCCCCGGTGAGGTCGGCTTAAACTTTTTAACACCCACGGCTTAGCTTACGCCTCCTTCAAAAACTTCAATGGACTGACCTTCGACCAAAGTGACCACGGCCTTCTTCCAATCGGCGCGATGGCCCGAGCTTACGCCCTGGCGCTTAGGCTTGCCCTTCATGTTGATAGTGTTGACGGCTGTAACGTTGACGCCGAATATCTCCTCGATAGCTCGTCTTATGTCGAGCTTTGTCGCCCGCTTGTCTACCTTAAAAGTAAACTTAGACAGCTCCGTCAAGTCATAGCTCTTTTCAGAGATGATCGGTTTGATGATGATATCGCGAGCCTCTCTCATTAGCTGAGCACCTCCGTTACCTTGCCGAGCGCTTCTTCCGTCATGCCGCGCGCCGCGCAATCCGT
>JAUWIO010000094.1 GCA_030605305.1 Actinomycetes bacterium | reverse complement strand
TGTCATTCTTCCTCCACTAATTGTCGGCTACTCGCAATCTTACCGTGATATGGCCGTTCGAGGCTAGTGCAAAGCCGGTCCCGCCGGTGATATCTCCGGACATCTCATACGAACCCTCGCCGGGATGCGGGTGGTCAGGCTCTCTTAGCAAATAGCGGGAGTACTGCCACCAAGACATGCGCTATCGGCCGGTTTCCGAGTTGGATGCGCTGGCCAACTTTTGAAACTCCGCTTGAACCGGGGGCTCAGAGGTATCGCACAGGGAAGACAGCTCTGCCTCTACGGCTGTCCAGAGGTGACCGGCTCCCAAAAGGATGGAGCCGAGCTGAAAGACGGCCGTTGCGTTCTTTGGGTCTGCCCCCAGAACGCGCCGAAAGGCCGCGGCCGCGATGTCGTAGCGGCGGAGACCTAAATAGCTAAAAGCAAGGCCTTCCCAGGCGGCGCCGGTGCCGATACCGACCCGCCGGTGGTATTCTGCCGGAGCGTCTCCTTGCGCCAGCACGGCTACGAATGACACCACGGCTTCCTGGTGGCGGTCGAGTTCGAGCAGCGTCACCCCCCGGAGATACTCAAGATCGGTGAAGTCAGGGAAATCTTCCAAGCCTCTACCGGCCCACTCTAAAGCCTGATCCAAAGCTCCTAGAGCCTGAAAACAGCGGATCACGCTGTGAGCGACAGCGGACTTTTGTCTGTTATCGATCGGTCCATAGAGCGGGACAAAAATAGCTATCGCTTTCTCGTAGCGCCCGGCGGCCAGGTGCTGTTGGGCCTGAATGAACTGCTCGTATTCCGCGTCATGACCGCCTGGCGGGGCTTGGAGCAACCGGTCATTTCTCTTTATCTTTTGCCGCTTACCAAAGACCGTATCCAGGTAACCGCGATGGATGATCCGGACCGGCGCTTTGCGGGCCGTCAGCGGCTCTGACTGGGAGGCCAGTTGCTCATGGATGCGGCCCTGAAACCGGTGTTCCGGAATGTTCCTAAAAAGGCGGATACTCGGGAATTCACTGCGTCCGGCTGTCGCTTCGTCCTGGCCCACAAGGTTGACGATGTTGAGAAAGAAAGCCTGCTCTTGCTTTTCAAGCAAGAGCTTCTTAATGGCGGGTAGATCGTCCGCCACCAGCTCCTCGTCGGCGTCCAGAAAGAGGATCCATTCGCCTCTGGCCTGCTCTAACCCGGCATTACGAGCGGCGCTAAAATCGTCGATCCAGGGAAAATCGATGAGCTTTGCGCCGGCATCCAGAGCAATCTCTTTTGTGCGATCCTCGGAGCCCGTATCGACGACAATGATCTCATCCGCGACCGGTCTGATGCTCGCCAGGCACCGGCCGATTAATTCTTCCTCATCCCGCGCGATCATGCAAAAAGACAGGCTGACGGATTTTGTTCCGCCGGAGCTTGGCTGCCGTCGAGTTTTCTTTTTCTTTTTTGTCATGTCAGATTTGGGGAGGCTATATCCTCGCTAGTCTAGCATAGGGAAAAACACCCGAAAGGGTGGTGTTTTGTAGCCTATCGATAGATTGCTCGAAAAACTGGACTCTTGTAAGGTGAGTCAATAAGTGCTAAATATTAAGGAAAACGTTGCTGTAAATGAGTGCTCTTTTATTCATCTTACGCTATCGCTTGTTCTCAGTGACTCTATATGGCGATAGTGCAAAGAAGGAAGATGTTTACTAATGCCACAGTCGGCGGTCACGGAAGATGCAAAGCCGCAAGAGCGACACTCTCGCTCAGGCGCTCTAGTTGCAAAAAAATCATTGGTCGAAGCGATCGAACCCGCCATTCTGAGCAGTCGCAGTATCTCCGGTATTTCCAGGGAGGCCATCTCCTATGTAAACCAATACGTTAGAGCGGAGACGATTCTCTTTGCTATTCGCGAAACCGACCAATTGGCGGTCCTGGCAGCGGTCAGCCCGCAGGTCGAGAGATTAAGCGGCTCGAAACACAGGATTACCGGCACGCTTGCCGCTCTTCTTGATACCGAAAAGACGATGATCAACACCCCGTACGTGCAGACCGATCTTGTTGTCCACCCCGGAGACACTCTGACCGCAAGTCTGGTAGAGATGGGGGCAAGCTCTTTACTTATGGTCAAGGTCGAGGATATCGGAGCGCTGATCCTTGCCAAACATGACCTGACTTCCTTCACGAGCTTTGATGAAGCGGGGACGGCTAGCGTCGCCCTAGAGCTAGGTTACATCTTGAACGGCATCAATGAGGTCAGCGGCTGGAAGTCGCGTGCCGCCAGCCTTGAGCAAGAACTGAGGGTGGCAAATAGCGCTTACCTCGAAGCAGACGCCGCCGACGGGATCAGATCGGTCTTGGCGGCAGCGGTGGAGACGAGCGAAGCGGACACGGGCTCATTTCTCCTTTTTGACGAAGGAAGCGAGAGCCTGGTTTTAATGGCGACAGCCGGCCTAAGCACAGACACCCCGGAATTGCGGATCGGGCTGGGGGAGGGGATCACCGGTTGGGTCGGTCTCCACCAAAAAGCGATCTGTGTCCAGGATAGCGACGCGCGCCATATCGGCGGAAGCGGCCTGCTTTCGGGCCATGTTGAAACCGCGTTTTCCATACCGGTCACGCTGGGCGACAAGTTGATCGGCGTCATGAATCTCGGTACGTCGGTCAAGTCACATGAGATGTCAAAAGAGAGCCTTTCTCAAACGACCAAGATCCTGGCGCTGCTGGGTCTGCGCGTTCTTTTCGCAAAGAGCCGGCACCAGCTGAACCGCTCACTCCATAATACGAGCAAAGCTTTGGCCGCCGCCATCGAGTCCAGAAATACCTTCAATGCGGGCCATGCCGCTCAAGTTTCCAAGCACGCAGTCTCTTTAGCCGCAAGACTGGGCCTTCCTAAGGCGCAGGTCGAGGTAGTTGGATTGGCCGGAGTGCTTCACGATATCGGGGTGGCTGGTATGTCCGAAGACTTACTGGGAAAGGAGCGCTCGCTGAGTAGCTCTGAAAGATCACTCGTTAGTGAGCACCCCGGCCTGGGCGCCGACATGCTTGGCGGGATCAAGGAGCTAAAAGAAGCACTCCCGTTCATCCGTCACCATCACGAGAACTATGATGGTACTGGATACGGTGAAGGCTTGGCCGGAGAAGATATTCCCCTTGGAGCCAGGATATTAGCGATAGCCGAAGCGTTTTCCGGGATGACTTCCAAGAGACCGCATCGCCCGGCGATGCCGAAGGTCGGCGCCTTGGGCCAACTGGTAGCCGGCAGCGGGACACAATTCGACCCCCGCTTGGTCCGCGTGTTTTTTGAGATACTCAGCGGTGAACAGAGCCAGTGAGCTTTCCCTAGTAGTGTCCGCTTACTTTGATGAAGCCGTCGGATTCAGTGACTTCGAGGTCATGACCGATCAAGGTTCTGAGTTTGGTTCCACGAATGGACAGACCCTCCCCAAAACTCACTCCGGTTGATAGTTGCGCTCCCTCGATCTCAACCGGAGTTCTAGAGGAAACTGTGCCGTTAACTTGGACGTTAAAGATTGCAGAAAACGGAATTCTCATAAGTAATCCCTTCTATAGCGTCCGACAACACAACATATTGTATTGGTGATCGGCGTTGCTTACAGAAACTCCGAGCAACAGAAACTCACTGACGACGGCGACGAGAACCAAGGCCACGCGAGAGATGATTTTCATACATGCTGTTTACCCAGCGAGAGTCAGTTCAATCTTGCCGGGCAGCTAAGCGTCAGTCAAACGGACTTCCGGCCCCCGCCTGATCTAGAGTTTTCGTCTGAGCGCGAGGATCAAGATATCGTCTTGCAAGTTTCCCCCGGCGAATTCTTTGGCTGCCTCGACTAAGGTCAGCAGTATCTCTTCAAGTGGTCGGTCGGGGTCCGCGGCGACACTCTTTTGTAGTCGCTCGTAGCCGAAGAGCACGCTCCCGATACGCGCTTCGACCAGCCCGTCCGAATAGATAAAGAGGGTTTCCCCTGGCTTGAGCTCGATCTCAATGGCTTCGTACTCAGCCTCGGGTACGACCCCGACCGGGATCCCCGCTATCTCGATGAACTCGTCGGCTGGCGACAGGTACGGGTATGGATTTCCGCCCGCGACCATGGTCAAGACTGAGCTCGACTCGTCGTAGCTCATATATGTGATGGCCGTGAATCGTTCGACATCCTGGTCGAGCACGGCCAAGTTGAGTTGAGAGATGATCTCCGCCGGCGTCCCGCCCCCAGAAGCCCGGTCCCTGAAGAGAAACTTAACCCTGGCCGTTTCAGCCGCCGTATCTATTCCATGGCCGGCGACATCTCCAAGAAGGATAGCCCAATTGCCGTTTTTCGTTTGGAAGAAGTCAAAGAAGTCACCCCCTACCATTGCTTCCGTGGTGGCCGATCTATAGATCGAGGCAAAATCGATCGAATCTATCCGGGGGACATTTTTGGGCATCAAGGCCCGCTGTAGCGTATCGGCGATTCCTTGCGAACGCTCGTAGGATTCTTCCAGGCGCGCGGTCTGCTCACTGATCTTGTTGACCATCGGCCTAAAGATGAGAAAAGCCTCGGCGATCAAGACCAGCAACAACGAACCCAGCAGGACCACGACGAGTACCTCCAATCCGCCAATAGCCGCTTCACTCTCGGCCTGGTACTCCGCGACGACCCGATCGAGGCTGGCCAGAAGATCATCGGAGGCCGCTATGATGATGAACCTGAGCTCCGGATTGTCACTGTCCAACAGACCGGCTCTGGAATCGGCCAGCTTACTGGCTTTCGCCAGGAACTGGGCAACCTTCTTGTTAAAGTCATTAGGTGGTTGTTCGTACAACCTCTCGACATCCTCAGACGGCGCGGCGATCCCAGTCTGTGCGTCACCCTCTGATAGCCTGCGGTGGGCCGATTCCATGTCCGTGATCGTCTCT
>JAUWIO010000253.1 GCA_030605305.1 Actinomycetes bacterium | reverse complement strand
CCGTCTGATCGACAGTGCTCTCCTCCGTAGTCCGATAGCAAAAGCACGTTGGGCACACATTGATACAGTTACAGCAGCTCAGGCATCTGTCGGCCGGCTCTTCCCAGTAGGGATGGTCGTAATTATCGTTGAGCGCCCGCAACCCCTTTTTCAGGTCGAAAGCCTTGCTCATTGCTTTTCGGGCAGTTTTTATCTTGTCGTGTTTGAGCTCGATACTCTCAGGCGTTGCCGGTTCCTTATCTACCTGGTTCATTAGACGCACACCGGTTTCGGTCGCTACTTCAGCCAACCATTGGCCGTCTAGCCAGGACAGCCCGATATCGAAGCCGCCCTTGAGGTCCGGACCGGTATCGAAGGTCGAGCAAAAGCAATTTTCCCCCGGCTCAAAGCAGGTCGTGCCGATGACGATCGTATCTTGACGCTGGGCTGCGTAGGCCGGGTCGGGATAGCGTCTGGAAAAAGTACGGTCAAGGACGTACAGGCCGGCCACGTCGCAGGCGTTGATCCCAAAGAACGCCTTGCGGTCGGGTTCGAGGTCCGGGACATCATAGGCAACACCGCCATTATCTCGACGTGTCTGATATAGCGTTTCTTTTGGCCGGAAGTTAAACGACTTCGGCGAGTTCATTGGTCGCGCAGCCGAGAAGTCAAGATTCCCCGGGTCATCTTCTAGTCGATAAGATGCACGGCGCTCTGTTGTCTTAAGGCCGAAGGCCAGCTCGTCCGTATTCTCAAACGGCGCCAGCTTCACCGCCCATTTTTCTTGGACCGGCCCGATAAGCTGGAACTCTTTGGGAACTGCTTTGGCAAGTTGCTCTAGCCCCGGCGGCTCCACCAGAAAAAGCTGATTTTCCCGGAGCTGTCCGGGTAGCTTAGGTATCGTCATCTTCCCCCTTCTCCGTCAGGCGGCGGACCGCCCCAGCACGTCATCAATAGTTTCCATTAAGACGCGCTCGTCAAACGGTTTGTCGAGGAAGGCGTGGATAGGCATGAACTCGTGCGGCTCGTAGTGCCCGTCGTTCAATTTTGGAAAGAGCTTGAGGTCGGTCGTCTGGTGGATGCGCGACATCATGATCACGGGAACCTCATTGACGCGCCGGTCCGGGTAGTCGCGCAGGCGCCAGACGAGGTGGAATCCTTCCGTGCCTGAAGGCATCATCGGATCTAGAAGCATCATCCGCGGGTGTTCCTTCGTCAGAACTCTCCAGGCCGCGTCGATCGAGCGGGCTCTGGTTACGTTGAAGTCGCGCCTTTCCAGTAGGGGGGCCAGGACGCTCTGCGGCCCGAATTCCGAATCCGCCAAAAGTATCTTATGTGCAGCCATTTTAATCCCCTCCGGTTTCCGTCTTTCCCCGGATAAAGTCCTGCCGTAACGGGGCGGCCCGTTTCCGCCTTCAGCCTCTCGGGAAGAAAAGCCAATACGATGAGTTGGTTGCAGACTAAAGAAGGACCGCTGGTGGTTGGGCTCGGTAACCCCTTGATGGGCGATGACGGTATCGGCGTGACTATAGCGCGGGACCTGCGGTTTCGCCGTAGTATCGACGCGCCGGTCATCGAGGCGGGGACCCCGGGATTCGGGCTCATAGAGCTTTTGCCAGACGAACGCTCCGTAGTTTTTATAGACGCGGTCGACGGCGGGCGAACGCCTGGTTCTGTCTTTTGGGGCGACCCCGACGAGATCGGGGTCGAGGCGTTGCGTAGATCACTGCATCAGGTGACATTGGCTGATGTGATGGAGTTGCTGCAAGCGCCCGGAGTGCGGCCCGATATTAAGATCATCGGCATCCAGCCCGATAAGATCGGCGCCGGTCTCGACTTAAGCGAAGCGCTCGAGGACCGTCTCCCGGAGATCGTCGCGACCACGGAGACCATGTTAAAAGATTCCTTGAGCGTCGGGGGCTGGTGTGATGAAGACGACAGGTAAACGGTATCGAGTTCACATCACGGGCATCGTGCAAGGAGTCGGATTTCGGCCGTTCTTACACAAATTGGCGTTGGAGCGGAGCCTGGGCGGCTGGGCCAAGAATGCCGGCGGCGCGGTCATCGCTGAGATAGAGGGGGACCCGGATGAGTGCGCGGCTTTCCTCCGGGATCTCGAGGAAAAAGCGCCGGCCCCGGCCGTCTTGCGTCGGATCAACGTAGATGAGATAGGCATGCGGGCCGTTCCGGCCGAATTCAAGATTCTGCCGAGCGACGG
>JAUWIO010000295.1 GCA_030605305.1 Actinomycetes bacterium | reverse complement strand
GCATCATCAGACACGCTAACGAGCAGGGCCTGGGTTTGTCACCTGAAGAAGTCGACCTTTCACCATTGACCGATGCCGCCGAGGTCAGATTGATGCGGCAACTGGCGGATGCTCCCTCGGTTATCGCTCGCGCGGGGGCCACGCGGACTCCGTACCGGTTGACGACATATGTCGAGGGGGTGGCCGCGGCTTTTCATCAGTTCTACCACCAGTGTCGCGTCGTCACCGATGATCGCCAGCTCTCGGCGGCGCGCTTGGCCCTGGTGGCCGGCACCCGGCAGGTCTTGAGCAATACTTTGGGGTTGATCGGCGTTTCGGCCCCGGAGAAGATGTGACTCGCATATAATAGGAGCGCTATGGTTCTACCGATAACTTCCACAACCGATACTGCCGACCATTTGGTGATCGGCGGCTGCGACACGGTCGAGCTCGCCCGAGACTTCGGGACGCCTCTTTTTGTCTTTGACGAGGAGACGCTGTTGGCGCAGTGCCGAGAGTATCTGGCCCGCTTCACCGGCGGACCGACGCCTGTCGAGATCATCTATGCCGGAAAAGCCTTTATGTCGTTGGCGCTCTGCCAGTTGATAGCGCGCGAGGGTCTATCTATCGACGTTAGCTCGGGGGGAGAACTCTATGTCGCCTTGGCTTCAGAGTTTTTGCCGGAGCGCATCTACATGCATGGCAACAATAAGACGCCGCGCGAGTTGGAGATGGCACTTGAGCATGGCGTCGGGACCATCGTCGTCGACAGCTTCGATGAGATCAGCTTGCTTGATAGGCTCGCCGCGGCAGCCGGGCGGCGCCAGCCGGTCTTTATACGGTTAACACCGGGCAGCAAGCCTCAGACTCACAAGTATATTCAGACCGGCCAGGTCGATTCGAAGTTCGGGTTCGGGATAGATGACGGGTTGGCGCTCGAGGCTGTCAGGATCCTATTGTCATCGAAGAACCTGGAGCTGACCGGGTTCCACTCTCATATCGGCTCGCAGATCTTTGCCCTCGACTCCTATCGCAAGACCATTGAGATCCTCTTTGCTTTTGCCTCGGGCGTCCAGCGCGAGACCGGGTTCGCGCCGAGCAAGATCAATTTGGGCGGGGGCTTAGGCATTAAATATAAAGAAGAAGACGAGCCGTCGACCATTGCGCAGTTCGCGCAGGCTGTTTTTGAGGCGGCGTCCGCGGCAGCCGAGACTTTCGGGCTGCCCCTGCCTGAGCTGGCCATCGAACCGGGCCGTTCCAGTGTAGGTAGCGCCTGCGTTACTCTATACACCGTTGGGACGGTCAAGGAAATACCGGGCGTGCGGACATACATTTCCGTCGACGGGGGCATGTCGGATAATATCAGGCCGATGCTGTACGGGGCCGGATACACGGCCTTACTGGCGAATCGCGCCAGCGCGGTCGCCGAGCAAGACGTGACGATAGCGGGTAAGCATTGTGAGTCGGGGGACGTCTTGATAGAAGAGATAAAACTACCGAAAATAGAAGTCGGCGACATTCTTTGCACGCCGGCGACCGGGGCTTACGGCTATGCCATGGCCAGTAATTTCAATCTCCAACCCAAACCCGGAGTCGTCTTGGTGCAAGGTG
>JAUWIO010000204.1 GCA_030605305.1 Actinomycetes bacterium | reverse complement strand
GCTGCACCTTGAGCGCGACCAGTCGGGTTAGAGAGGGTTGCCGAGCCAGATAGACTGTGGCGGTCCCGCCCTGGCCTATCTGTCGCTCAAGCTCATATGGAGGTATGTCCGGTAACAAGTTCTACTCCGCTATATGAAAGAGCAGGGTCGAGTAGCCGATTTCTACAATATCCCCTTCGACCAGCTCGTGCCGCTCGATCGGGCGCGAATTAACGAAAGTACAGTTGGCACTAGTCAGGTCGCGAATATACCAACGGCCGTCGACCTGCTCCACTTCGGCATGGCGCCTGGAGACGAAGGGGTCCCTCAAGGCCACCCCGGATTCTGAGCGCCCGATGACGACCCCGCCATCCGCATCCAGGGGCGCGCACAGACCGCGATCGATGCCTTCGATGACGAGCAAGTAGACACCGCTTGTGAGCTTTCCGAGCTCAAGGGCGGCGAGCGCGGTGTCGAGACCGGGCCCCAAAGGTTTGTCACCACCGGCTGTCGAGCGGTCGGCGATGATCTTCGACCCGCAGTCCAAGCAGTACTTCGACCCCTCTATAACGAGGCGTCCACAATGGGGGCAATCACTCTTTACTAACATAGTACTAATATAACGAACGACGGTGATTATATCAACGTCCCGCCGCTTTGACGCTGTCGCCAGTGACAACCGGGGACTGTTTGAATCGCTACGTACGTTCGGCTATTCTATTGGCAACGCCACAACCGCCCGGCCGGCATGCCGTTGCCTTAGCGGAGCGATAGATCCACGATTTTGCTAGAAATCTTTGAATCATCTGCAACTTTTCGGAATATATAAGTGAGATTATCGGTTATATTTGGCGGGAGGGTGCCATGAAAGCTTTTTCGACTCAAAAGATCCGGAATGTGGCCTTGGTCGGACACAGCGGCTCCGGCAAGACGACTCTAGGCGAAGCGATGCTCTTCAAAGCCGGAGCGGTCAAGCGGTTAGGGCGGGTCGACGACGCCAATACGACGTTCGACTTCGATCCTGAAGAGACCGCCCGGAAAGTCTCTATCAACACATCGCTCGCCCCTGTTGTCTGGGACGACCATAAGATAAACATCCTCGACACTCCGGGGTATGCCGACTTTATCGGCGAGGTGATCGCCGCGTACCGGGCAGTGAATCTCGCCATCATCGTGGTCGATGCGGTCAGCGGCGTGCAGGTCCAAACTGAAAAAGCTTGGCAATTGGCCGAGACGCATGGTCTCCCACGCCTTTTCTTTATCAACCGGCTTGACAAGGAAAACGCCGACTTCGCCAAGGTCATCGCAGAACTTCGTGAGGCCTTTGGCAAGGCCGTCGCCCCGACGGAAATACCGATCGGCTCGGAAGCGCACTTCGCGGGCGAGGCCGACATCCTTGAAGACAAGGCCTACATGTATGAGGGCGGAGAAGTGATCGAGAGCCAGCTTACGGACGAGCTTAAAAAGGAGACGGCGGAATACCGCGAGCACCTTATGGAAGCGGTCGCCGAGAGCGACGATGCCCTGCTTGAGAAATACCTTGAGGGGAAGAAGCTGACGCATGAGGAGATAGCCAAGGGCATTAAGAAAGCGGTCGCGACAAGAACCTTGGCTCCAGTCCTGTGCGGCTCAGCGCATATCCCGGTCGGGATAAACTCCCTCCTCGACTTCATCGTCAACGAAGTCCCGTCGCCCGCGTTCATCGGAGCGGCCCGTGGACATGAGCCGAATACCGACGAGGACGTGGGGCGGAACGCAACCGCCGAAGATCCGCTCTCAGCGCTGGTCTTCAAGACTGTCGCCGACCCTTATGTGGGCAAGCTCTCTTATGTGCGTGTCTTCTCGGGCCGACTGAAGGCGGATTCCACAGTCCTCAACGCCACCAAGGGGGTGACGGAGAAACTGGGTCATATCTATCTGATGACCGGCAAGGAACAACAGGACACTTCCGAGGTCGCGGCAGGAGATATCGCCGCTATCCCGAAGCTGGCCGAGACCGCCGGAGGCGATACCCTGTCCGATGAATCGGCGCCAATAGTATTCGACCCCATCGACTTCCCCGAGCCGCTCGTCTCGCTGGCTGTCCACGCGAAAACTAAGACGGATGATGAAAAGGTCAGCAGTTCGCTCGCGAAACTCGTCAAGGAAGACCCGGCCATCCGGTTCATCCACGACGCCACCACCCATGAGCAGATCCTCTCCGGAGTGGGCGACCTTCAGCTGGAAATAACGCTCGATCGGCTGAAGAGCCGATTCCATGTCGAGGCGGACACGTCAGTGCCCAGGATCGCCTACAAAGAGACTGTCAAGGGAAAGGCCGAGGTTCAGGGGCGGTACAAAAAGCAGACCGGTGGGCGGGGACAATTCGGGGATGTATGGATCCGTCTCGAGCCGCTCGCCCACGGCGCAGGTTTCGAATTCGTCGATAAGATCGTCGGCGGGTCCGTCCCCCGCAACTTCATCCCCGCGGTCGAGAAAGGTATCCAGGAATCGATGGCCAAAGGCGTCTTGACCCATTATCCGACCGTCGACGTCAAGGTCACCTTATATGACGGCTCGTTTCACCCGGTCGACTCCTCCGAAATGGCCTTTAAGATAGCCGGTTCGATGGCTTTCAAAGCAGCTGTAAAAGAAGCTCACCCGATCCTGCTCGAACCCATCTACGACCTAGAGATAACTGTCCCCGACCATAATATGGGCGACGTCATGGGGGACATGAGCAGCCGACGCGGCAAGATCATCGGCATGGAGCCTCAGGGTCATAATCAAGTCATAAAGAGCCAGGCCCCTTT
>JAUWIO010000024.1 GCA_030605305.1 Actinomycetes bacterium | reverse complement strand
TCGATCCGGCATTCGGCCGTCATCAATACCGGCAGCTTCGCCTGCCGACGCTGGAAATCCCGTCCGCCGGCCAACCACAAAAGCGTGATGCCGTTGTGATCACCTCTGAGATCTCCTTTGCCAGCCTTCATTTCGTTCACTCCCTGTCTTTCAGCCTGTACCGATTCCTGATACTCGGCGGTAGCCAAGCCGCTCGAGATTATCGGGAATCGCCTGATCCTCTTGGCCCTTGAGCGCCCGCACCCACTCCTGTGACGTGCGGGCGCCCCTTATCTAGCCATTCGATCAGCCACCGAGCGTGTTGACGACACCGGTGAAAACGGTGTTCAGTTGGATGCCGATGAGGCTGACTGATACGACTACCGCCGCGGCGATAAGAGCAACCATGATCCCGTATTCGACTGCGGTCGCGCCTTCTTCCCTTCTTAGGATATTAAGCATTTGAATCACCCCCTTTCGTTTAGTTTCACATTTAGTGCTGTTAACTGTACTCATTGTGCGATTGTCAACTAAAAAAATTTAGTGTTTCTTAACGGCCACGGCCCCACCAGCTTCAACGCTCTCTTTTCTAGAGTCGAGCATCTGGTAGTAACTGGACCACTCCGCCGGCACCGCGTCTGCCGCCTCTTGATCGGTTACAAGGCTGCGCCGGATATACTTCTTGCTGCCGGCATCCTTCTTTGATGCTGATTTGACCTTCCCGGTAATGGGTTCCGCTTCTTC
Source organism: Actinomycetes bacterium (assembly GCA_030605305.1). Lineage (GTDB taxonomy): Bacteria > Actinomycetota > Aquicultoria > CAJVYJ01 > JAUVQD01 > DAOUYN01. The sequence continues at coordinate 6,888 of JAUWIO010000024.1, read as the reverse complement.
GATCTCACCCAAGCACCGTATCAAACCGGCTTTGCTCATCTCACATAGGGTCCGGCACATAGTGAGCGGGCTGTACTTGAGCTGTACCCGCAAGTCTTCGACAGTCGCGCTTTGGCCTATCGACGCCACGACTTCCCACTGCTCGCGGGTGAGCGTCACTGCTTCGGCTTCCACCTTCGAGATCATGCCGATCTTGGCCCGCATCGATGGGTTCTCTTTGCGTATCTCGACCCACTCCGCATGGCGCTTGGAGAGATCGGCCAGGACCGCTTCCACTTGAAGTTCGGTCTTCCCGCCTTTGTCGATCGTCTCGCCGGCACTGAATCTATAGGCGTCGCTCTCCCATTCGAAGATCTCAAAGACCGAATCTTCTATCCGCTCCTTGAGGCGACCGCGACTGTCGTCTTCCCCTGCTTGCGCTTGCGCTTGCGCCCAGTAGAGCAGCCCGTCGCGAAAGCAGGCCCGACCGTCTTCATCGTGAACCCCGGTCACTTCCAAGATACCGGTCTTATGCGTCGCGCCCAGCATCTCGAACACCTCTTTAAGAGAGAAACCTGTGAGACTTCCTTCCATCACTTCCAACCTCCCTTCATCTTCCGGACCCTCACGTCTGCCGCTTACTTAATTGCGGCACTCGTACGGGATATTCCTCAGTATTTGCAGTTCTTGCAGCTTCCTGACCATGGCCGTCTCGCTGACCCCGAACTGATTGGCTAGAAAGCGGTAGTCGTTAAACCATTTGGCGGCCTCCGAGCGGACCATTTCGCTCGGCATGCACAGTTCAGCTGCGAAAACATCGGCTTCCCTGTGAAAATACTCCCGCTTGGAGTTTTTCATATATGCGAGTTCTTCGCCATGCAGCTCGTGATGGGCTATCTCGTGAGCGATCGTGAAATTCTTGCGGTGCTGCGGCATTCCTTTATTAAGAGAGATGTAGAATTCATCTTTGATATTTACTAATACGCCAAAGAACCAGTTAGGCAAAGTCATCTCGATGATCTCGATCCCCAGCCCCTCGGCGATGGCCCGCACATCGACGGGTGGTTCCAAGTACCCAAACTCCTTGGCCAGCGCTTCAGCTTGTTGGCGGTATTGCACGTACGTTACCAGCGCCACCTTGCCCGCTCCTTTCAGTCCTTGCCTTCAGCCTTCCTTTTCGCCTTGATGACGCCGATCACGTGAAGCAGAAGCTCTTTCTCGTCATCAGAGTATTTCGGATCGGAAGCCAACATGGCCTCGATGTCATACTCTCGCACAGGCGCATTCATGTTCGGGTTCTCCCCGAGCAGAAACGCAGTAGATACTCCGTAGAAATCAGCCAATTTCTTGAGACGCGGCGTCGGTATCCGTCGCCGTGCGTTCTCGTACATAGCGAGTATCGACTCTTTAATCTCATTATGCGTCCGTTCCTCAACATCTTTGCGACTAAGGTCTTGGCTCTCTCTTATGTTTCGGAGCCTGTTCCCGATCTCAACTTCGTACGTCGACGCTGCCATCTGCTTCTCCTCAATCTCTACTCTTTGTGCAAATGACTGGCCTTCTCATCCTCATTGCTTACCCTTGTTATCGGCCAATCTGTGGCCGACTTTAGCATATTTCAAAATCTTTTTGCACAATTAGTACAGTTTTCTTGCTTAAGCCAGTAAGCGCACCGCTCTTTCATATCCCGATAATCACCGTTAAACTGTGGATATGGAGCAGGGAGTCAGATCAAGACGCGACCGCAAGAAGGCGCAACATCGCAGAACGGACCGACAATCGTTCTATATCTCAACAGCTCTTGTCCTGGCCCTGGCCGTCTGTGCCGCGCTGGTATTCCTTGGATCTACCTACGAAAGGTCGCCTAGAGTCGGCACAAATAAAAGTCTGCCCGCTGTCCAGATAGGCGTGGCTATACCATCGCGCTCATCCGCGACCCGGACTCCGGCCTCCATTGTCGCCCTTAAATTCAACAGCTCACGGGCGCTGGCGCACGTAAAGAAGTTAACCTCCTTCGGACCGCGAGTTTCCGGAAGCATCGCCGAAGGAACGGCTGCAGACTATATAGAGCTGACCCTGACCGAGTTCGGCTATCCCGTTCGTCGGCAAGCCTTTCGCGCGCCAAATGGGCGTATCGTCACCAACGTGATCGCCCACAAATCCAGTGTGCAGGCGCGATCGTCTACCACCGGCACTCCCCCATGGGTGGCCTTAGGCGGCCACTACGACACGGTTTCCAAGACCGTCGGCGCCAACGACAATGCCAGCGGTACCGCTGTCGTGTTGGAAACGGCCCGGATCATGCGGGAAACAGCTCTCCCTTATGACGTCAGGTTTATCTTGTTCAGCAGCGAGGAGAGCGAAAACCCGAGTCGCGATTCTTATGCCGGCTCGCTGGAGTACGTCGGGGATCTAGGTAAGGCTGAAAGAGAAGCTTCGCTCGGATATATTAACGTCGATATGGTCGGCTGGCCGGAGGCCGGCTACTCTATCGGCAACCGGCGCCTGGGCGACCGTTCTCTGGTCGAACTAGGCGTGGAGATGGCGACAGAACGGCAGTTGGAATTCGTCGTCGACCGCGGCTACTCTATTCGCCTGAGCGACCATCAATCATTCGAAAAGGCCGGCATGCCTGTCGTCTCTTTCGGCGCGGCCGCCTATCCGCACCATCACGCCCCGCAAGACAGCCTCGACAAAGTAGATGCTGGTCAGCTAGCAGGTATCGGCTCGCTCATCTCGAGTATGCTCAAGCAGATACCTGCAGCTGACTCTTGAGTCAACGCTTATCATGGATGTGATCTTCGTCGACACGCAGAAACCACGAAACGCGACGATCCGATCACCCTACTTGCTGTCCAATGTCACCAGCACCAGAAACATCCTGCTGAAATGGTCTGTCTTCGATCCGACGCCTTCTTCGGGCCTGACTTTTGAGATCCAGTTCAAACGAAACCCCCAGGGCATATGGACGACCTGGCGGACCGGCACGAACGGCACTCGGCGTTACTACAAAGACTCGATTGCCGGAACGACGTACTTCTTTAGGGTCCGAGGCACGGATGGGGCCGGCAATATCGGGGCCTGGTCGAAGTCAGACTCGACCATAGTCCCCTACGACCAAGACCAGAAGGTCATTTCCCGAAGGGGCTTCATCAACACCAGGCTCACCGAAGCGAACAAATTCTATAACGGGACTCTCCGCTATTCGGTCCATCCCGGTTTCCGGATCAAGTACAAGTTCACTGGAAGAAGCGTCTACCTGGTTTCAACGCTTGGACTAGGCAGAGGCCGCGCCAAGATCTACGTGGACGGCAAATGGGTCAAGACGGTCGACACTTTACCCTAGAGGTCGTCAACCTCGGGACGCCGGGGCGCCCGCGCTTCGATATCGATGCCCTCGGAGTCGGCCGTTAAATACGTGAGTGGCGCTTTCCTGACCTAACTTGGGAACTTTCCTTGCCTGGGGTGCGTCCTATCAGTATCAGCTCTGCTAGAATACTGAAAGGTTGGTCATGGGAAGAACATCGGGCACGCTACTTATCACTATTGTACTGACCGCCGCCCTGCTTGGCGTCATCGTCGCGACTCCGGAGGCGGGCCAAAATGACGTTTTTGACTTTGAACCGGTAAACCTCGCCGCCGAGTCAGTGCCCGATGACTTACCGCGGGTGCGCTCCTACACGCATCTCAAGAAGCTCATCGCTGAGAGCTCCGGCAACGTGATGCAGGCCGACGGGATGTTCCGCCGTTCGCCGCGAGGCAGGTGGCCCGTCCAGACCCGCGGCGCGCGCCTGAGGCTCGATAGCTTCGCCGCTGAGAGCACCCCGGCCCGTGCTGTGCCCCAGATGATGCTCAAGAGGGCGGATGCCGACCCCTCATTCTCTCGCACCAACGTTCAAGTCAGGGATGTCGACGAGGCGGATATCGTCAAGACGGACGGCCGCTACATATATCAAGTCAGCCGGGAGGAACTGATCGTCACCAGGGCCGAGCCCGGGCGCCCGCTAAAGAAAATAACTCATCTTGATTTCACAAAAGATGAGTTCATTCCAAAAGAACTCTTCATCGCCGATAACCGTCTTGTGGTCGTCGGCGACGAGTACGGCAGCCTCGAAGCCACCCGGGCGCCCTACTTTGATCACATTCCGGAAAACTCGACGGTCGCCCACGTCTACGAGGCGATCGACGGCCGGCTCAAACACATAAAGGGTGTCCAGATCGAGGGGTCGTATCTCTCATCGAGACGGGTCGACTCCCGCCTGGTGCTCATGACCAACAAACCGATCCTGGCCGGGATAGTCGAGCCCTATCCGCACAGTGAAGAGGATATGGCAGAGGCGGACATAGCGGATCCGGCCGAGACACAGTTCAAAGAGAGTTCCCTGCCGCCGGGTAGTCGGGACAGCGCGTCAGACCGTGTGCTGATCCGTCCCGACTTTAAAGATATCCGCTACTTTCCGGACTTCGCGCAGGCCAACTATTTGACCGTCTCTTTCATTGAACTCGATGCAAACACACCGGTCCAGTCCACAACGTTGCTGGGTGGCGGTGAACAGGTCTATGCCTCGGCAGCCAACCTATATATCGCCCAAACGATTTTCAAGGAGCCGGACGAGGCCACGACTGCCACGGCCCCGCTGGAAGAGCCGGGAGCTGAGATCATGCCGGCGAGCTCCCCTGAGACATCCCTCTTCAGATTCTCATTGACCGCCGACAAGCCGGTACTTCAAGGGCGCGGCTCGGTACCGGGCACGCTCCTAAACCAGTTCTCCATGGACGAGCATGAGAGGTACTTTCGGGTGGCGACGACTGTCCAGGACGGGTCGACGAACAACGTCTATGTCCTTAATGAGGACTTGGAGATCACCGGTCGACTAGAGGGCCTGGCTCCCGGCGAACGTATCTATTCGGCCCGCTTCATGGGAGATCGGGCGTACATGGTCACGTTCAAACAGGTCGATCCGCTATTCGTTATCGATCTGAGCCGTCCCGATGACCCGAACGTCTTAGGCGAGCTGAAGATACCCGGTTACAGCGACTACCTCCACCCGCTCGACGATAACCATATCATCGGTTTCGGTAAGGACACTGAAGACCAGGGCGACTTTGCGCTGATGAAGGGGGTCAAGGTAGCTGTTTTCGACGTCAGCGACGTCAAGCACCCAAGAGAGAAGTGGAAGACGGTCATCGGCGACCGGGGCACAGATTCGGCCGTGCTCCGCGACCACCGGGCGCTGCTGCACTCACCCGAACGCGATCTCTTGGCCTTTCCCGTCTCCGTCACTGAGCGAGGCAGTCCGATCAATCAACGTGAGGGGCGGACGGGACCGGGAGGGGTAATGTTTGATCGATTCAATTACACTGCGTTTCAGGGTGTCTACGTCTATCGGATAGAGCCGGACATGACGCTGACAGAGCGCGGGCGGATCAGCCACTTTGAGGACGGGGTCGAACCGTGGCCCCGGATGAAGGAATTCGTCAAACGCGCACTTTACATCGATGATACTTTATTCACCGTCTCCGATCGGATGATCAAGGCGAACCGCCTCGATGACTTGAGTGAAGTCGACTCGCTGATCGTCACCGATCCGCTATAAACGATAGAATGGCCCCGTGAGAAGAAGTGTCCGCATCGTCGCGTTATTCACGCTGATCTCAGCCAACTTACTGGTTCAGCAAAACGCAAAAGCGATAAAAACGGACATCCGAACAGTGAAGCCAAGCACTGTGGCCATTGTCCTAGGCGCTAAAGTCTATCCGGACGCCAGTCTTTCAGCGATGCTCGCCGATCGGGTCGATACCGGCATAGACCTCTATGAGTCCGGCAAGGTGAAAAAACTGCTGATGTCCGGAGACCATGGTCAAAAAGGCTACGATGAGGTCAATGCCATGCGCGCCCGCGCGGTTGAACGAGGGGTGCCCGAAAACGACATCTTCACCGACCACGCGGGTTTCTCCACATACGCAAGCATGGTCCGCGCAAAAAAGGTCTTCAAGGTCTCCAACGCTATCATCGTTTCGCAGGCGTTTCACCTGCCCCGAGCGCTATTTGTGGCCAGAGATGCCGGACTGAAAGCTCAAGGCGTCGCCACAGACCGGCGTCCTTACCTTACAGGGAGGGCCTCGCGACTGAGAGAGTACGCGGTCAATGCTGAACCGACCTATCTCGGCCCCACTATTCCAATTACAGGCGACGGGCGGGCCAGCCGCGGATAAATAGAGGTCGGACGGGTATATTCCGCGACGTGAAATACGCGCTGACACTCGCGAGCTCCGCTATCTGTTGCCTGATGGTTCTTGCCGGGCCGGCTCAAGCCTTTCATTCTATTCAAAATCAAGGCCGCGGCTTTGTATCGCTGCACGCCGTCGATAAAGACCTGCCTGAACAAGCCCACGGGACAGCCAAGTTCCGGCTCAAGCGCCGGGCATCGGGCTTTTACGACCTGACCGTCAAAGTTAAGGTACGCACACTCCATAAACGCGCCGGGCGTGTCTTTGAGGCCTGGCTCGTCGACAAAGAGACCGGGTACGCACTGAGCCTCGGCACATTCAACACGAACAACACCGGGAATTGCGGGTTCTCTATCAGCCGACCGATCACGAATCTCGCTCAATTCAACAGGCTCATCATCACCAGCGAAAAGACCGACGACTTCGATCCAACGCCTAACGGGCCTGTATTGCTGGAGGGCAAAAAGAGCTAGGCACGAAAAGAACCGTCCTCGTCTTTACCCGACCCTAAAGATATGCCAGCTTATTTCCGAATATTTGATAGAATACTAGGGCATTCGAAGCTTGCATCAGTTCAATAGGAGGCAGTAATGGGGAGCAAGGTCGAGGAGATCAAGATACCGGTCGCGTCCGGAGCGAACAAGGATTACCTCAAGTACTCCGAAGGGCTTCTAAATG
>JAUWIO010000239.1 GCA_030605305.1 Actinomycetes bacterium | reverse complement strand
GGCTCGGCAACCCTCTCTATCCCGTCTGGTCGCGCTCAAGGTGCTGCCCCCGTACTTCGCTCACGATGAGGATCTTGTCAACCGCTTTAAGCGCGAGGCGACAGCCATCGCCGGGCTGCGTCACCCGAATATCGTCCAAGTCTACGATTTTGGCCGGGCCGCAGACTGGTTCTTTTTGGCCATGGAGTTTGTCCAAGGCGGTTCACTGCAGGAGCTCTTGGGCGGAAATACCGGTCTACCTCTATCCCGAGCCGTCGCTTTGATAAGGCAGGTGGCTGAGGGGCTCGATCACGCCCATGCTCGCAAGATCGTCCACCGCGACATCAAGCCCAGCAATATCCTGTTGACGCCCGATGATCAAGCAGTCATCACTGATTTCGGCATCGTTAAGATGCTGGAGGGCTCACAAGCTACCAGGAGCGGGAGCGCCGGCATCGGGACGGCGGAATACATGTCGCCCGAGCAGTCCCAGGGGGATCCAGTCGATGCCCGGACAGATCTGTACGCGTTGGGCGTTGTATTCTTCGAGCTCATCACCGGGCGCCTTCCGTTCACGGGTGATAATCCAATGGTGACGATGCACCGTCATGTGTATGAGAAAGCCGTTAGCCCGGCGATGGTCAACCCGGCCGTTCCGCCGGAGATAGCCGATATAATCCTGAAGCTGCTCAAGAAGGATCCTGCCGAGCGCTATGCGAGCGGGAGGGAGTTGTCGGGGGCACTTTCTATTTGGGATGATCGAGCGGCGAAGCTCCCGGTTTCGATCGACGCCCGCCCGACGCTCATGCGCCGCGATACGCGTTTAGCCGCGCCTGCCGTCCCGGGAAGCGATAGTGCACCAGAAGATGCCGACGACGGGCCCAGGGAAGCTCTCAGGCGGGAACGGGCGAACCGACAAGAGCCTCCGGAGGCGCCCCGGCGGGTGCCGGTAGACTGGCGCCGCTTATTACCGGCCTCAAGCCACCAGGCCCTGTTCGTGGTCGCCGTGCTGTTGCTGCTGGTCGGCACGGGCTACGGCTTTGGTAGATTCCTTTTCTTTTCCGGCGCAAAAGGTGGCGATGGGGTAGTGGCGGCCGCTGCCCGGGAATCGGCTCCTGGGTCGAGAAAGAGTACAGAGGAGACGACAAGTATCAAGATGGCTGCAACTACAAGGACTACACAGACAGCAAAAGAACCGGCCGCATCGACCACTCCGACCCCGGCCCTTATCGAGCTGGCCGTGAAACCGCCACTTTTCACCCTGACCGTTGGGCAGAGCGCCGGGTTCGCGGTTGTCGGTCTCGGAACTGATGGAGAGACCTCGACGCCGGCGGTAGAGTGGGCCGTTTCAGACAGCCTTTTGGCGGTCGCGGCGCCTAACGGCGTCATTACAGCTGTCGCTGCGGGCCAAGTCATAGTCTTTGCGGCCGCTTCTCAAGAGGGCTTGGGAGAGCTTGTCGGGACGGCGACATTGACCGTTGTGAACCCCGTGCAGACTCCGGCGGCTAGGCCGCGGTCTTATCGGCCGCGCCCGGCTGTGACAGCGCCGGTAGAAGAAGAGATCGAACTTTCAATCGGGAATTAGTCTTCAGGGAAGCTCTCCTCATCGATCGGGTCGGCGGGGTTCTCCTCCGCTTCTTTCAGCAGGGCGGCGGCGCGCTCGACGTCCGACTCGCGGACCCGCACTTTCACGCCCCCGTCTATCCAGGCGTGAGCCGGGTGGACCCCGAAGATCGTGTCATTCGCCAGCCAGCTCTCGATTCCCGAGGCCTCGAGTCGGCCCCGGACGATGTGGGCTAGGATCGGATTCATGAATGAGGCGATATCGACGAGGCGGTCGGCCATCCTAGACCGGCATCTTGTAGCTGCGCAAACGCAGGGAATTAGTGATGACCGAAATAGAACTCGAGGCCATAGCGAAGGCGGCGAAAACCGGACTTAGTGTGATTCCAAAGAACGGGTAGAACACGCCGGCGGCCAACGGTATCAGAGCGGTGTTATAGACGAAAGCAAAGAAAAGGTTCTGTTTGATAGTTCGAATAGTCCGCCCGCTCAAGTCGATCGCTCCGGCCACCAGGCGCAGGTCATCCCGGACCAGCGTGATGTCCGAGGCCTCGATAGCTATGTCGGTCCCGGCGCCGAGGGCGATGCCGACATCCGCTTGGGCCAGGGCGGGGGCATCATTGATGCCGTCCCCGACCATGGCTACCCTTTTGCCCTCTGCTTGTAGCTTTTTCACTTCCGCTTGTTTGTCTTCCGGCAAGACTTGGGCCAGGACCCGGTCGATGCCGACCTCCGCAGCAATGGCCCGGGCTGTCTTTTCATTGTCACCCGTGATCATGATG
>JAUWIO010000170.1 GCA_030605305.1 Actinomycetes bacterium | reverse complement strand
CTTTTTGGCGGATTGCCTGGCGGCTGGAGTGGTGCCGACCGTGGACATCGGACAGCTGCGCCGCGACCGCTGGAAGCAGTGGAAGCGAATCCCAGCCGAATACAAACAAAATGCGCCGCTCTAGTCTTTTAAGTTGTCCCCGGGCTATATCTTCGAAGTCAACGTAGCCAAGTTCAAAGATGAGCTCTGTCTCTCCCTGGATGGGTCTCTATATAAGCACCAACTCAACGCGGTCGATCCGTACCCGCTCGAGGAGCTTTTAAAGAGTGCCACCGTAGAAAAGATAGCGGAGGGCCTTTTGGCGGCGCTCGTCTGGCTCCTCAAGGCCAAGCAACAACCCGATCCGGTGGTTGAGCCGGCCGTGGCGGCCGCCGGGTCCGAAGAGACGGTCGACGCGAGCCCGATCCAGACTCAGGCGCCTACCTTGAAGACTGGCGGGTTCAAGTTGCCGTTCGGTCGTAAAGGCAACGACGCCCCTGAGCCCGACACTGACGAGGAGCTTGTCGAGGAGCCGGTCGAGGTCAAGCCGACGGCCTAGCCCTTAGCCCTGATTGTTTTGCGGCGTGGCTTCGCCGGGCGTGGGCGCTTCGACCACATTCAAAGTGAACTCCTTCTCAGTCCCGTTGCGCTTGACCGTCACTTTCACGCGGTCCCCGGGGTCTGACTTATCGACGGCCTTGGCCAAATCATTCGGGCTGTCTATCTTGGTTCCATTATATTTGATGATTATGTCTTTCGCGCGTATCCCGGCCTTTTCAGCCGGTCCCGGCCGGACCTTGGCGACCAAGGAGCCTTTTTCGGTGGCGGCTTCGTTGGGTACTTGCGGCGAAACCGGGGCCATCTCGATCCCTATATATCCGCGTGTCACTTGACCCTCGGTCTTCAGTTCCGGCAGGATTTCTTTGACTTTATCGATCGGCACGCTGAAGCCGAGCTGGGTGCCGGGGACGACCGCGGTGTTGATACCAATAGCTTTCCCGTCGAGGTCGATCAGCGGTCCACCGCTATTTCCCGGATAGATGGCCGCGTCGGTTTGGAGGAAGTCTACGAACGGAGCTTCAGCCAGCTCCCGGCCTTTGCCGCTGATGACACCGACTGTCACGTTGTTCTCCAGCCCGAACGGGTTACCCATCGCCACTACCCATTGTCCCACCTTGGCTTGACCGCTGTTGCCCAAAGCGATCGGCTTGAGGGTCTCGCGCGGCTTGATCTTGATAAGCGCCACATCGAGCTGCGGGTCACGCCCCACGACATCCGCGGTGTATTTGTTGCCGCTCGGGAGGATGACCTCGACTTTTTTTGAATCGGCCACGACGTGGTCATTGGTCAGGATATTACCGCTGCGGTCGATGATAAAGCCCGAGCCAACGCCTTTTTCGGCATCCGGCGGCATCTCCGGGTGGTTCTCGGGGACGCGCTCATCATTCTCCGGCACAGCGCCGCTGACCACGACGTATACAACTGATGGGCTTAGTTCTTCGACAAGCGGGCTGAAGTCCGGCAGGTTAACGCTGTTCTGAAGGCCCCGCTGCGCTTTGGCGGTAGGGGTCACACTCAAGCCGCCTTCTCGAGCCACTAGGTAGCCGGCGGCGAAGACGATAGAGAAGGCCACCAACAGGTTCACTCCGATAAGGAGAAATCTCTTATCTTTCACGTATTTTCGCTTTCACTCGCCTGCGGGACGCCTTCTTTTACCCAATTCTCAAAGCCGCGTGCCTAACCCGGGTTTGGTCCTGGCTGGAAAAAGCAACCTATCGGCAGTAGAATATGGGCACGGAGGTATGGGATGAGCGAAACTTCTGATAGCCCGCTCGTTGATAAAAATCATCTAAACGTGGTCAACGCCATCACGCTAGCGATCGCGCAGTCGATCGAGCTAAGTGCCGTCCTGGACACTGCTCTGGACAAGGTGATGGAGGCCTTCGAAGTCGAAAGCGGCGGGATCTATCTTGCCGATTCTGTCACCGGCCGCCTGAAACTGCAAACCCAAAAAGGGCTGACTCCGGGCTTTATCGCCGAGAAAGCAGATGTGCCCCCGGGCGTGGGGTGTGCCGGATGGGCCGTCGATCGGAACGAGATCTTTGCCGCGTACGATCAACCGGAAGCCAGCTATATATGCGAAGATGCCGAGCGTTTGATGGGCATCGACTGCCTATTGGCCAGTCCGATATCGACAAAGGCGGGGGTGCAGGGGGTCCTGGAGCTGTTCGCGCCCTCATCTAGACGGCTCACGAATGAAGAAGCCAAGCTCATTCAGGTCATTAGCGACCAGATCGGCATAGCTATCGAGAATTCCCGGCTCCACGCGGAATCTCGTCAGAATGTCATGAAACTGACGGAACTGCAGCGCGAGCTGGCAGCGACCAACCGCAAACTGACAGCCCACCTGAGCCAAGAAGTCCATATAGCCGAGATGCTGCAAAAGAGCCTCTTGCCCCGGAAGCTCCCCAACATTCCCGGGGTGGGCATATCGACCCGGTTGATCTCGGCGACGGCTGCTGCCGATGTCGGCGGCGATTTCTACGATTTTATCGAGTGCGAGGGGAGCGGGAAACTGGCCATCGTCATCGGCGACGTCTGCGGCAGCGGTATCGAGGCGGCTACTCTGACCGGGATGGCAAAGAACACGATTCGCGCTTTCTCGTTCGAGAATGCCGACGTCGAGTCTATCCTGACCCGGACAAACCGGGTCCTGTACGCTCAGGCGGACGCTTCGAAATTCGTCGCCATTTTCCTAGGTCTGCTAGATCTTGGCTCGCGCGAACTGGAGTATTGTGTCGGCGGCCAGCCTCTACCGCTTCTCTGCCGGGGAGGCCGGGTCACCGAATTCGAGCCGGGATCGATGCCCCTGGGTGTCGATCCCGCAGTCCCATATAAGCCTTCGCGAATCTCTCTTACGGAGGGCGACTCCATCTTTTTCTTTACTGACGGTTTGATCGAAGCGCGTCAGGGCCCCGAGCTTTTCGGGACGGAAGCGGTGCAAAAGATCATTGAGAGCGAGCCCCAGGCGTCTCTCGACAAGCTCTTGGACGATATGTTATCGGCGGCCCGGACCTTTGGCGGCGGTGCTCTGCGGGACGATGTCGCTATGATCGGCATGCGCCTCGGTGACCGGTAAAGCACACCCGCGCGCCGGGCGCAGCGGCGGCTAGGGCGGCCCTTCCTCGCTGCTGCGGGACGCTGATTCTGCTAT
>JAUWIO010000237.1 GCA_030605305.1 Actinomycetes bacterium | reverse complement strand
GCGACCGGTATCATGATAAACGTGGTCGAGCCGGAGACAGCCGCGGAGTTTCTCAGGGATAATAGCGGTAACTAGCTGCGAGAACGGCCGCAATATGTTAAACTGGTTCCAAGCTTCTTAAGGTGTGAGTGCATGTACGAGCTACTTTGCCAAGCGGAACAACAACTCGTCATTTGCAGCACCACCGACCTGCGCCTGATCAAACACCTCGAAGGTACCAAGACCCCGCCCATATATATCGTGCAGTTTCAGTGCCCCCGGGACGATCTCTACAGCCTCAAGCTCAGCCCCGCCGGCCACCTCGAGCTGCTCCATTACTCCGCGCGCCGCCCGAAGCTTCTCGATGAGCCGCTCAGTCAGCAACTGTTGTCGGTCTTGTTGGAAAAGCTCGAGACGTACGAGCAATTGACGTACGAGGATTTCCTGCGCGAAGTAGATGAGCTGGACCCTTAGGGCGGGCTGACTTGCCGTTTAGGTTGGCGGCCAAGTGGGTACAAATTAATCGCCCCAGCTGTTAACCCCCTTCTCCTTGTTGACATCTGGGGCATTTCCTTGCGCCAAGAGCAAACATAAAAGAGCCCCCTCCTTCTGAGGGAGCTCTGGTTAGAAGTCTTGCAACCCGCTACCAAAAATTCTTAATCTTGCTCTCAATATAACTATCGGTAACTCCCCCTTCGCACCTTAGCCCTGTTCAGAAAATAATCAGAAAAAAGAGTTGCCAATCGATTACTAATAATGTAGTATAGCGAACAAACGTTCGTACTTGAAGGAGGGATATGGAAGAAGTCGCGTACGAGTTCGACAAAGGCAATGAGGAAGTGGTCCGGGCCAGCGTTTCCGAGTTCGCCGGGAAGCGCCGGGCCGATCTCCGGATCTACTTCAAAGGCAGCGATGGGGATTGGCACCCCACTAAGCGCGGGGTCTCGCTCACGATCGACATGGTCGAAGAGTTGCAGGCAGCCGTGACCAAACTGGCCGAGGCGGCCAACTGATGTGATATCCGGGGGGCGCGACCGCGCCCCCCTCCTTCGGGAATAGACGACAATACGGCCCCCGGGGGCCGTTGTTCATAATGAAGGCGGATTTCACAGATATAGTCCTGTACAGCAGCGTGGCCGGGCTCTCGACCTTGGCCGGCGTCTACCTGGTGAAAAGTTTTTCCGCTTGGACGCGGCGGAACTCGCAATACCTCATCAGTTTCGCTGTCGGCGTCATCATGGCCACGGCATTCATCGACCTTCTGCCCAAGGCGGTCTCTTTGAGCCGGGCCTGGTTCGTCGGCGCGCTCGGCGCCTTTCTTGTTCTCTATCTCATCGAATTCGGGATGAATATCCACTATTGCCGCCATGAGGCCTGTGAGCAAGAAGGCCACCAGCGCCCGGTCGGGCGGGTCAGCGCGCTCGGTATCGGTCTGCATTCATTACTCGACGGCTTCACCATCGGGGTCGGGTTCGAGGCCGGCTTTGCCCTCGGGGTGCTCGCGTCTTTTGCCGTTATCTTCCACGAGCTCCCGGAAGGGGCTTTTACATACACACTCCTCCTTCGCGACCGGGTCGATGAGCGCCGGGCCACGCTCTTTTCCTGGCTCGTGGCCCTGGCCACTCCCGTCGGGGCCATCGCTACCTATCTGCTGGTTCAGGATGTCTCTGATGACGCGCTCGGGATACTTTTGGCCGTTGCCGGGGGTACTTTTATCTATATTGCCGCCGCCGATCTCGTCCCGGAAACGCATCGCCGCTCCCGCCTGGGCAACGCCGCTTTGGTCCTGGCCGGCGTCGGTTTTGTGGTTATCTTGGGTCGGTTGGTGGCCGCGTGAATCTTGGTCGTTCTCTTAATTTGGAGCGAGCGGGAGCAGCACGGTGAATTTACTCCCTAGGCCGACCGTGCTTTCCACGGTTATCCGGCCGTTGTGGTTTTCGACGACGTGCTTGACGATCGAAAGGCCCAGGCCTGTGCCGCCGGTTTCGCGGGAGCGGTTCTTGTCGACCCGATAGAAGCGCTCGAAGATACGCTCCCGGTCGCCTTGGGGGATCCCGATGCCGGTGTCCTTGATCGTCAAAGAGGCGAAGCCGTCAGCCGTTGCCGTGGTCAACAGGATGTCGCCCCCTTTGGGCGTGTATTTGATGGCGTTGTCGACGAGGTTTCGGGCCATCAGTTCGAGCTGCTCTTCGCTGCCGCTGATATTAGGCAGGTCCGGCGCCAGCTCCGTCCGGAGCGAGATGCCGCCGCCGGCGGCGGATTCGGTCAAGCGGGCGGCCACGCTGCGCCCGACTCCGGATAGTGATATCCGGGTCGATCCCGGCCGCATCTTTTCGGCTTCCAGTTGCGAGAGGTCCAGCAGGTCGCGCACGAGCTG
>JAUWIO010000092.1 GCA_030605305.1 Actinomycetes bacterium | reverse complement strand
TCCTTGAAAGAGATACTCCTGGGGCCGGCGCGCGAGAACGACGGGACGCTCAATCTTTTTGGGGCCCTCAAGACATCGATGGCCACTTGCGGCTACGAAAACATCAAGGCCTTCCAGAAGGCCGAACTGATGGTCGCCCCGGCCTTGAAGACCGAAGGAAAGACGCTCCAGCGGGCGCAAGGCGTGGGGATGGGTTGAGCCGGGAGGAGACTCAGACCGTTCTGGTCGTCGACTTCGGGGCCCAGTATAGCCGCCTGATAGCCAGACGCGTTCGCGAACTGAAAGTCTATTCAGAGATCGTCCCCTACGACGTGGCGGTCGAGAAGATCGCCGAGCGTCGGCCTAAGGGCATTATCCTCTCCGGCGGTCCGGCCAGCGTCAATATCGACGACGCTCCCCAATGCGACCCTGCGATCTTCGAGCTGGGCGTGCCCATCCTAGGCATCTGTTACGGCATGCAGTGGATGGCCCATTCACTCGGCGGCGAGGTGGCCGCTAGCGGCCTGGCGGAGTTCGGCCAGACAGAGATGGCGGCGCAAACCGATAGTGTCTTGTTTAAAACACTCCCGCCTGAGCAGACTGTCTGGATGAGCCATCGCGACAGCGTCAGCCGGTTGCCCGACGGCTTCCGGGCCGTCGCCTCCACGGAAAATGCGCCGATCGCGGCGATGGAAGACACGGAACAAGGTTTTTACGGGGTCCAGTTCCATCCCGAGGTCGTACATACACCGGCCGGGACCGATCTCCTTAAGAACTTTCTCTATGGGGTCTGTGGCGCCCTCCCGACCTGGACATCCGTATCGATGATAGAGGATGCCATATCGGCCATCCGCAAGCAGGTCGGCAAGGAGAAGATCATCTGCGGCCTGAGCGGCGGGGTCGATTCAGCCGTTGCCGCCCTGATCGTCCATAAGGCGATCGGCGACCAGTTGACGTGCGTCTTCGTCGATCACGGCTTGATGCGCAAGAATGAGGGCGAGCAGGTCGAGGACACTTTTCGTAAACACTTTCAGATAAATCTTATTCATGTAAAAGCCAAGGAGCGCTTTCTTGCCAAGCTTGATGGGGTCACCGATCCGGAACGGAAGCGCAAGATAATCGGCGAGGAGTTTATTCGCGTCTTCGAGGAGGTAGCGTCGGAGATGGAGGACGTTAATTACCTCGTCCAAGGCACTTTATATCCTGACGTGATCGAGAGCGGTACCCGTGATGCCGCTAAGATAAAAACACATCATAACGTGGGGGGAATACCGCTCGACATGCAATTTGACCTGGTGGAGCCCTTACGCCTACTCTTTAAGGATGAAGTGAGAGCGATCGGCCAGGAGCTGGGTCTGCCGGAAGAGATCGTCTGGCGCCAACCTTTCCCCGGCCCCGGTCTGGCTGTCAGAATCATCGGGGAAGTCACCTCCGAGCGGCTCGAGCTGCTCTGTGAAGCCGATGAGATAGTCACCCAGGAAATCAAAAGGGCCGGCCTCTATCGCTCCATATGGCAGTCGTTCGCGGTCCTGCCGGCCGACCTCAAGAGCGTCGGTGTCCAGGGAGATGCACGCACCTACGGTTCGACGATCGCCATCAGGGCGGTTACTTCAGACGATGCCATGACCGCCGATTGGGCCCGATTGCCTGACGAGGTCTTGACCCGACTTTCCAATCGGATAATGAATGAAGTACCCGGAGTCAGCCGGGTCGTTTATGATATCAGCTCCAAGCCCCCCAGTACGAGCGAGTGGGAATAGCCGCTTGCTGTATAAATGAGAAACTTCCTTATTGGGTTTTAAGTCGATTTTCGCTATAATTTTCCCGTGACCAAGGACACGGGGAGAGAGATGGAAGAACGACTAGCCGACTACCGGAATCGGATCGACGTGTTCGATAATGTCATTGCTGAACGCCTGAATGAGAGGGCGCAGATAGTTTTGACCATTCGCGAGCTCAAGAACCAAGCCAAATTACCACTGTTTGACTCACAAAGAGAGCAGGAGATCCTCACGCGTCTATCGCTCGGTAATGATGGGCCGTTGAGCGATGAGGACCTTAAAGAGATCTACCGTCATGTGCTCTTTCACATGAAGAACTTCGAGTAGGCGCCTTTGCGTTTAGCCGCCGCGTTGCCGGTGGTATACTCAGCGCGTGCTAGAGGCGCGTTACTATGAAAAGCTCGCGGACGAGAAAGTCCGTTGCCGGCTCTGCCCTCACGGTTGTCTGATCTACCCGGGGCGGGCCGGTATTTGTTGTATCCGCTTCAATGATGGGGGCGTCCTGCGGGCCCTCACCTATGGGCGCATCAGCGGTATGCAGTTAGACCCCATCGAGAAGAAACCCCTGCACTTCTTTCATCCCGGTTCAAAGATCTTGTCGATCGGCTCTATCGGCTGCAACCTGGCCTGCTTTTTCTGTCAGAACTGGCAGACAGCTCAGGTCAAAGACGTGACTTCTGCCCGACCGGCGGTGGCTGTCGAGATGATGACCGAACCGTTGTCTGTCGCCGATTTGGTCGTTGAAGCCTCGAAGCTGGCGCGCGCCGGCAATATCGGCGTCGCCTTCACCTATAATGAGCCGTTTATCTGGTTCGAATACCTCTTGGATGCAGCCCGGGCTCTACATGAGACCGGCCAAAAAGTCGTCTTGGTGACCAATGGTTACGTGGACGAGAAGCCCCTTCGAGAAATACTTCCCTATATAGACGCAATGAACATTGACATAAAAAGTTTTTCAGATCCCACCTATCGGCGTTTAGGCGGGCGCCTCGATGTAGTCAAGCGTACCGCCGAAATAGCTAATGATAGTGTCCATATTGAACTGACTAATCTTTTGGTCCCCGACATGAATACCTCGAGCGAGGAGATAACGTCGCTAGTCAACTGGGTAGCCGACCGCTTGGGACCTCAGACCCCGCTCCATTTTTCCCGCTATTTCCCCGCCCGCCGAGGCACCATGCAAGCGACCGCTCGTGGGACATTATCGACCGCTCATGGGATCGCAAGCAAGAGACTGCACAACGTAGTTCTCGGCAACATCTAGGAAACCAACACATATCTGCTGCAATTCATGTTTAGACAGTGCTTTGCCGGGGGTAAAAAGTTAGCGCAATTAGACTGATTTGTCTCAATCGTTTTCAGTGACGAGGAGGGTGAGCAGTGGGAGCAAAAGGCAAGATGACCGTTGGCGAAGCCGGGCGAAAAGGCGGGAAGACTACTTCCAAGAAATACGGCTCGGGCTTTTTTGAAGATATTGGCAAACGGGGCGGTGATTCTACCGCTAGTAAGTATGGTCCCGAGTTCTATGAAGATATCGGGAAAAAGGGCGGTACGAGCACAGCCAAGAAATACGGACAAGGGTTTTACGAGAATATCGGTCACAAGGGGGGTCAGAAGGTCAAGCGTTTGATAGAGCTAGGTAAAGAGTAAGCTATATATGGAGGTGTATGTCCGTGGCAACAAAAGGAAAGATGACAGTCGGGGAAGCCGGGCGTAAGGGCGGAGAGACTACGTCGAAGAAGTACGGTTCGGAGTTTTACGAGGCTATTGGCAAAAAAGGCGGAGAGACTACGTCGAAGAAGTACGGCCCTGAGTTCTACGAGGAGATCGGCCACAAGGGCGGCCAGAAGGTCAAAAAGCTGATCGAGCAAGGCAAGAAGCGCGCTGCGGGGGGCTGATGAACTGTGGGGCCCAAAGGTAAGATGACGGTCGGCGAGGCCGGGCGTAAAGGCGGCCGCGCGACGGCCAAGAAATACGGGCACGAGTTCTACGAAGAGATCGGCAAGAAAGGCGGCCGCATCGGGGGACCGAAAGGCGGCCAGACGACCAAGGCTAAATACGGGCACGAGTTCTACGAGAAGATCGGTCACAAAGGCGGGCAAAAAGTGCGCCGCTTAATTGAACAGGCCAAGAAGGCCAGCTAAGCAGCAGCCAAATCTATAAGCGCGCGTAATTCGTGCAAAACGTCGTCTTCGCAGAGGTCAGCGGCCCGAACTCTACCGGCTATCTCTAGGAGGCGACGTGGCTCTTGGGCGGTCAATGCGATCCTTCCTAGGGTGTGCTTTAATTTCTGGACTTTGATCCGAAAGATCCCCTCGGCGCTGAGCACCTCGCCGATATCCGCATGGGCGGCCGCGGGGGATATCGGTATGTCCGCGGCGAATCCGCGAACCAAGCGGGTGGTCCCCGGACGCCAGTTACCGAAGACCATGTCGATCAAGGCCCAGTAAGAGAGCACGCCGGTGGAGGCCATAGATAGGGCGGTAACCCCGCCGAACCTCGGGTTGACCTCCAGGACTTGAGGACCGTCGGCGCCCCAGACGATATCCACATCGGCCGTCGGTTGGAGGTCGAGCCCCTGAACGATCCGTTTGGCAAGGCGGCGCAGGTGGACCGTATCGATCGCGTCCAGCGGAGCCGGCGCCAATCTGAGCCTCTCCATCGGATGGATGGCGTCTAGGCTCGTGAAACCCTTGTAGACCGGCAGTAGAGGCAGTGCTTCCCCATTGAAATTGAGGACCTCGACCGAGAACTCCGGCCCACTGACGAACTTTTCAATAAGCGCCGGGTAGAGCCGGGTGTTCAGGCTGTCCAGGTCGGGGGCCGTTTGGATCATTTGGAGCCCGACGCCGCCGGAGTCGGCGATATTCTTGGCGACCACCGGCAACCCCAGATCGAGCGCCGCTCGCCGGGCTTGTGCCGGACCGGCAACGGTCCGCCCGTCGGTCACGGGGAACCCGTTTTGGATGAGCCATTCCTTCGTCTTGCTTTTATCAACAGCGATCTTGGCGGCAGCCAGCGGATTGGCCAACACCGGTATGGAGTGTTCTCCCTCCAGATAATCTTTTACGTGAGCGTCGCGTAGGTTGCGGTGGTCCGGTCCGGACATCGAGATGACGCCCTCGACCCGCTCCCTCCGCGCCAGGTCCGCCCGCGGCTCCCAGTCCGTCGGGTCGCGCAGACAACG
>JAUWIO010000288.1 GCA_030605305.1 Actinomycetes bacterium | reverse complement strand
GGTGATGTTCATATTGTCTATCGCGTCCGCCGCTAGCGCTTCCACTAGGGGCGCCGCCGGCGGCTCGGCCGGCGCATTCTTATACAGCGGCGCCACCGTGACCCGCGCTCCCAGCTCTCGCAGCCCCGCCGGTAATATCTCCCGGCCTTCCTCGGCCCGGGGGATCAGGATGTTCTTTCCCTTGATGCCCATCTGCCCCAACTCCGATAAGAGTCCCTCGGCCCGGAAGTCTTTGGGGACAAGGTCCGCCCGGAGGTTTTCCATAGCCATCGCCGCCGCCGTCGAGGTCCCTACGGCCGCCAGCTTCGATGAGCCCAGGGCCCGCACATCCAGCTCCAGTTCTTGCAGGCGCCTGACTAAAAACCTGACAGCGTTGGCGCTGGTCAGGATCGTCCAGTCGAAGGCCGCCGAGTCCGCTTGAAGAGTCGCGATCGCTTCGTCAAAGATCGTGTAATCGTCGACGGGGCGGATCGTCAGGGTGGGAAAATCGATGACATCGGCGCCGGCCGCCATCAGGGCTTCACTTAAGGCGCCGGCTTGGCCGGCCGCCCGGGTGATCACAACGCGCCGTCCGAAGAGTGGCTTTTTCTCAAACCACTTCAGCTTGTCTCTGAGCGTCACGACCTGCCCGACGACTATTACACCGGGCGGATTCAGGTCGGCAGCCTTGATTTTGTCGGCGATGTCCGCCAGCGTTCCGGTGATGCACTCCTGGTCAGTGGTCGTCCCCCAGCGGATAACCGCCGCCGGTGTGTCGGGAGCGCGTCCGTGGGCCACCAGCTTCTCGGCGATCTCCGGCAGACTGGTGACGCCCATCAAGAAGACCAGGGTGCCGCCTCCTTGGCCCAGTAGGTCCCAGGGTATCTCCGGTCCCTCGTCGGCATCTCGTTGACGTCCGGTTATAAAAGAGACATCGGCCGCCAGACCGCGGTGGGTGACCGGGATCCCGGCGTAGGCCGGGACGGCGTACGCTGAGCTCACACCCGGTACGACCTCGAAGTCGATGCCGGCCTCGGCCAGAGCCAGAGCCTCTTCGCCGCCGCGTCCGAAGATGAAGACGTCCCCGCCCTTGAGCCGGGCGACGATGTTTCCTTGCTCAGCCTCTTCGATCAGGAGGGTGTTGATGGACTCTTGTTCGCCCGTGTGTTTGTCGCTCTTCTTGCCGACATAGACGCGACGAGCGTCAGGTCCCGCGTGCGCTAATAGGCGAGGGTTGGCCAGATAGTCATAGATGATGACATCGGCTTCTTCCAGACAGCGGCGCCCTTTGCCGGTGATAAGTTCGGGGTCGCCGGGACCGGCCCCGATCAGATAGACTTTGCCGCGCTCAGACGCCGAAGCCATTATCGGCCTCGACTTCGGCGCGGATCTCGGCCAGCACATCGTTGGCGCCGGCGTCCGCTAAGGTCTCGGCCAGGTCCCGCCCGAGTGCTGCCGCATCTTCGGGCCGCCCGGCCACTTCGTTTTTGAATACTCTGGTCCCATCGAGAGAGGCGACGATACCAGACAAGCGCAGCTCGCCGTCGTGTATCTTGCCGATGGCCCCGATGGGTACCTGGCAACCGCCCTCGAGCGTAGCCATCAGCGCCCGTTCGGCGGTGATGGCGGCGAAGGTATCGGGGTCCGAAAGGGCCGAAACATAGCCTATCGTCCTGGCGTCGTTTTCCCGCACTTC
>JAUWIO010000134.1 GCA_030605305.1 Actinomycetes bacterium | reverse complement strand
GATGGAGCCCAGCGCGGAGCCGATTATGTTCCGGGAGGTTGGGACACGCTTACCGCCATCGAACAAGCCGCTTATCCGAATGTCGTCAGCACCTTAAGCTACGCGGGCCCGGCCGGACTATACTGCGCGAGTTGCCATACCCCGCACGGGGACTACGGGCAATTGCTTAGCGGGCCGATCGGGGCCCAGGGCGGGAAGTTGTTGAGCAGCAAGCCGAACCACCGTACCACCGCCGTCTCGGTCAGCAGCTGGGCCGCTGATGGCGCCGACTGGTGTATTTCCTGCCATCAGCGCCGCGGTCCCGGCGCCATCGACCCCTCCACCGGGGCGGTCTACCATAATCACCCTAAGGTCGCTTGTCTGGTCTGCCACGCCAATGATACCCCCGGGAATAATACCGATTTCCCTCATACCGGCGAGAACGCCAACCTTCTCGCGCTCGAGCCGGACGCACTATGCCTTCTATGCCACAAATCCGGGACCATGCCCTAACGCTTCCGCTCGCGATGTAAAACCCATGCTGACAGCGGTGCTGGGTATTCTATGAGATGGCTGTCTATGGTAGAATATCCGTGGAATCACGTTGAGGAGATGGAGGTTCGTCAATCGATGGCTGCTAGCGCAAAAAAAAGACTAGTTGGAAAAGAAAGCCTGCTTGATATCATGGCCGCGCGAGCATTCGCGTACTCGTTCTTGTCTCGAGCTTTTTTTGAGGAACCATCTAAAGAGTTCTTGACCCTGCTGGTCGAGCAGGAATTGATCGACTCCTTTGTCGGGCTTGAGGAGAGCGCGCTCTTGAAGGCGGGTCACGATAGTCTATCGTTTGCTCTGCGCGACCCGGATATCCTGACCGACGAGTCCGTCGAGGACTTGGCCGCCGACTATAACCGTATTTTTATCGGGCTGGGCAAAAAGAAGAGCGTATCGGTGTATGAGTCAGTCCATCGTTCCACCGATCGTCTCGTGTTTCAGAAAGACACGATGGCTGTCCGGGCAGCATACGCCAAGCACGACCTGAAGGTCGAGCGGTTCCAGCAGGAGCCCGACGACCATATCGGACTCGAGCTGCTCTTCATGCAAAAGCTTTCGGAGAAATGTCTCAAAGAGATGCGGGGCAACCGCTATCACAAGGCTCGCCGCATACTCAAAGATCAGCTGGCATTTCTTGACGACCACATACTCAAGTGGGTGCCGAAGATGGCCGGCAAAGTGGTCGATAACAGTCAGACCAATTTCTTCCAGGGGGCCGGTAAGATGCTCGGCGGTCATGTCAAATTTGACCGCGAGATGGTCGACAACTTGATCGATGAGATCACTGCGCGGATCAAGCAGCACAAAGACAAGAATGAGATGAGACCTGCTTAGTGTCGCCCAAGATCCGGTTTGTCGTCGGCGACTCGGGTCCGAGCGGATACTTTAGACTTGTACTTCCTTGTGAGACCCTAAAAGCGGGCGGCGACGACGCCGCTTTTGCTTTCCACTATGAGGATTTTGAGGGCGCGGATGTCCTGGTCTTTCAGCGACAGTATCGTCCCGAGGCGATGTCGGAGATGTTGCGCTGGAAAGAGCGCGGCAAAAAGATAGTCATTGATTTCGACGACAACTTCTTCCAGCTAGATCCCCACAATATCTCCAACCAACTCTATACGCCCCAGATAGCAGAGAAACTCAAAGAGCTGGTCGGCGCCGTCGATGCCGTGACCACCGCCACCGGCCCGCTCGCAAAAGTCTATGGGGCCTACGCGAAGACAACCGTCGTCCTGCCAAATTCGTTGCCGAAGCGCGTCTTCGATTTTGAGCGTCGTGTGGCCGACCACATCATAGTCGGATGGCATGGAAGCGATAGCCACCAAGAGGATGTCAAGCTACTGCGCGGGCCGCTAAATTCCCTGGCTCGACACCATGACTTCGAACTTGTGGTTGCCGGGTACAATCCGCGCGGTCTCTTCAAGCAGGTCACGGAGCGCCCCTGGATCAGATTCAATCCCGATTTGACGTATTTCGAGCAGTTCGCGGACTTCTCGATCGGCCTGTGTCCTTTGGCTAAGACTCCCTTCAACGAGGGCAAGAGCGATTTGAAGTGGCTGGAGAATTCGTCGCTGGGAATCCCGACCATCGCTTCATCGCTTCATCCGTACCGGGAGATCGAGCATGAAAAGACGGGGCTATTGGCCCGCAACGCCGCGGACTGGGAGAAGAGCATCGCCAGGCTATTGGAAGATGAGTCCCTCCGAACCGACCTCGGTGCGGCGGCTCGAGAACACGTCAGAGAAGAACGGACCATAGAGTCAAACATCGAGGGTTGGCGCAGCCTTTACTCTTCCCTCTAGCTATCTGGGCCGAAGGCGGTATAAAGTCCGCGCCACCACCAGGCCATAGTCGCGAATAATCCGACGACGGCAAAAAGCAAGACAAGCGGCCCGACGATGTTTGGGCCGTCTTCTTCAAGATACCTCCAAAACTCAGGCCAGGATTGCCGGTAGTAGGCGGTAAAAGCGATGTCCCGCCCCATGGATTGACCCTTGTGCACCGCGTCGCCCCCGGCCAGAGCATCCTCTCGTGCGATGAAGATTGTGGCGCTAGGCTCAGCCCTAGAGGTGAGCTTGATGGTTAAGGTCTCGCCGGCGGCTACGTTGGCGGCCTTAAAGCGCCAGGCGTGGAGCCCGTCGTTGTTCGAGAGCCGCCCTATCGGCGTATCGGCGGTCATTATCGACTCCCCGGTCTTCGCCGGGTCGCGCCGGACTTCCACCTCGATACGGCCCTGGGCGGAGGCATTCGGTGATGGGAAAAAGAGGCCGATCCCGTCGAGACGGCCCGCCCGCGGGAGCGTAAATGTCTGTTCTACGAATTCTCCCGGGGCC
This sequence comes from Actinomycetes bacterium, assembly GCA_030605305.1. Taxonomy (GTDB): domain Bacteria; phylum Actinomycetota; class Aquicultoria; order CAJVYJ01; family JAUVQD01; genus DAOUYN01. Next base: position 1,002 of record JAUWIO010000134.1, on the reverse strand, counting down.
AGCTCCAGTGTTCTTCCCAGGTATGTCTGCCCGATATTGATCCCTTCGAGCTGTCTGATGACGGCCGTGTCGTTCAGAGGGCGAAGCGTAAACACGATGGCCAAGAGGGCAGCGCTAAGAGCCAGTGCGCCTGCGAGGACCTTGATCCTTTTCATCAATACAACCACCCCATCAGGAACACCGTGACCGCCGAGCGGTTTAGGATGACGGCTCCGCCCGCCAGCGACCATAGCGCCGGGCCCTGGGCCCGGTGGGGTATCAACGCTTCAAGGCCGGCCGCGAGCAGGATGGCCGCCGGGGCGGCCGCCAGCAATAGGTAGCGGCCCAGGGCCAGCGGGCCGTACGTCTCATATGCGCCGGTCGCCTGGAATACTATTAGGACGGCTGCCGCTTGCAACGCTATTGCCGAGCCCCGCCCGATATCAGTCGGCGAGAAAGGTTTGATGCTCAGCGCACTGCCGCCGGCCTCAGACCCTTTGGTCACGGTTATGGCGCCGGCGACCGCTCGGTAGAAGCGCCAAGCCAGTCCGACCAGGGCCACAATGAGTAGGAGACCGAAAAGCTTGTAGATGGTCGTGCTCAACTGGATGCCGTAAGGGCTGACGAAAAAGCCGATGTACTGACGGAACATCCTCAACTGGAACCACTCTCGCCCCCAAAGCTCGATCACCTTCGGATCATAGGTCATGGAGGCTGTGGCGATCCGCCCCAGCCTGGGACGGATGACCTCTATCACCCGATGGTCGCACCCGTCAGGACCACCCCGGCGACAATGACTGTATCCCGGTGCTTTTGCGCTTCCTCCCGGAAGCGGCTCTTGAGGGCGGGCACACTGCTGGCCGCCAGCGCCGCCAGCGACAGGGGGAACGCCACCAGGAAGCGCCGCTTCGTCCAGGCCCCCAGGACGAGCAGGGCACAGACAGCGACTCCGCGCCGGATCCCGGGATGGAGTAAGAAGAGCGTCAGGGCATAGAGCCACGCGCAAAAGACGGCCAGCAACAG
>JAUWIO010000067.1 GCA_030605305.1 Actinomycetes bacterium | reverse complement strand
GCCGAGGTGAGCAACAGCGAAACGGATGCGACATAGAGACCTGCTTTAGTGTCGAGCGGGTCTATTCGTTCCATGCGCTTCTCCAGCCGCCGAGAAACCGAGCCATCGATGTCCTGGACGGAAGGATACTCTTTGCCCAATAACCTTTGCGCTGTCGCTGCCATGTCGCTTCTCCTGTCTAGCTTCTAAGCCCGCCATATCGGTGGACCTGAAGTCCCTGTCATTCCATTGAACGAACGTATGTTCGCATTATAGCTGATACCCAGAACGTGTCAACCGTTTCAGTGAATTCCGCTGCCTTCTTGACGAGAAGTGCAACGTGACCAAGAGCGCGCGCCAGGGCCTGCCGCTGGAAGATGAGTTCACAAAACGCGCCAAGACCTCCGCGGCCTCCTTCGCTTTCTATGCATCATTATATTTGTGGCTGGCGTTAATGTACTTTGAAGACTACGTCCCGGAGCACCGCCTGCCGGGGCTGGCCATCTTGGGCAGCGCCCTCATCTTCGGCCTTCGATACCTCTATCTAGTTAAAAGAGGGCGTCTCGATTGAAGACCCGGATCAAAGAATTACGGGCCCGCTATGACCTGACGCAAGAAGACTTAGCCCGAAAAGTCGGGGTGCGGCGGGAAACGATCCTTTTTCTAGAAAAGGGAAAGTACAATCCATCCCTAAAGCTCGCGCATGATGTCGCCCAAGCCCTGGAGACGACGATCGATGAGCTTTTCTTCTTCGAGGACGACCCGAGATGATACCTGTGCGCGTCAAAGTGGTAGAGACTAGAGGATGGCTGAACCTGCAAGACAACCAGAACCAGACAAAGAGCCGCACGGGGGATTCAAAGAACCTCGGGGCGGTTTCGCGCCTGCCCGGCCGAAGTTGGCCCGCAGCGGGTACGGCCTCTGGGCCTTCATTTTTGGGCTGTTCTCAACGCCCCCTCTAGTCCTCCCGCTCTTAATCACACTTGTGTCCGGCCCGACCAGTGCCATCGAACTGCTGGCTCGGACACAGAGCCTCATGGTCTCATTCAGTATTATCGCCATCATACTGGGCGCTATCGGGGTTTCGCAGATAAAAAGGGGCCTGCGCCGCGGGATGGGCCTGACCGTCTTCGGCCTGGTTCTCGGCCTTATCGGTCTGCTCTCCTTCATCCTCGAAGCCACGGCTCTCGCCTCTCGATAGGCCCACTCTAGTGGGGAAAAAGCCGGGTCGTGCGTTCCGTTTCAACCCGGGCTCACTGAGAACGAAGTCTTATCCAAACAGCAAAGCTATGTCCGGTCGGCGCGATCAATATCAGTTGATCGTCGCGCTGTTGATACCCGTTTCCCTGGTTCTTCGTGCGAAAAGAAGGCTGCGTTGGGTGTCTCGACCTGCCCTTGGCTGCGGTCGAGAAAACGGGTAGATATGCTAATATAAAATCAGTTTAGTTGTATCGAACAACGATCTACAAGGAGGTGAGTCAGTTGTTCTCCAAAATGAAATATTTCTTCATCTACTGCTACGAGGCCACGGAGAAGATGGAAGAGAAAGCCGCCAAATTCGAGGTGGAGCGCGAAAAACGGATGGAAACTTTCAGGGCCGAAAGAGAAGCGGCCCCCGATCAGGCCCGGGCCCACATGGAAGATGTTAAAAGCGAGGTCCGCACGCACGTCAAAGAAACTCTCAACACTATAGGAGTAGCGACCAATGATGAAGTCGCCGAGATAAAAACGCTCCTGACCGACCTGCCAAAAAAAGTCGACGACCTAGCAAAATGAGCAAATCGACCCGGTTCGACCGTCGGCGGAGGATCCGGGTCTTCACCCGGCTCTTTATCGGCATAACTTGGGACTTCTGGAAAGAGTCGCGGATCGCCAGAAAACAAGGCATGGCTATCGCGCGAGACCGGATGTCCGCCAAACACCGTCGACGGGCGATCCAGTTCCGTGACGTCTCTTTAGAGATGGGCGGAGTCCTCATCAAGCTCGGACAGTTCTTTAGCACTCGCGTCGATGTCATGCCGTCGGAGTATATCGAAGAACTGTCGAAGCTACAGGATACGGTGCCTCCAGTCCCCTTCGACGAAGTCCGGGCCGTCATTGAGAGCGAGTTCGGCCGCCCGCTAGAGGAGACATTCCCTGACTTCGAGCGGGAAGCGCTGGCGGCCGCTGCGTTGGCCCAAGTACATCTGGCCGCCTTGCCGAACGGTCAAAAGGTGGCCGTCAAAGTGCAGCGACCGGACATCGGCCAGTTGGCCAATATCGATCTCGCGACCTTCGGTTACTTGATGGATGGGCTCCACCGCTTCACCAGGTTCGGCCGCCAGGTAGATATCCCCATGGTCGTCGATGAGTTCGTTCGCACTATCGGGGATGAATTGGACTTCCTGCGCGAGGCCGAGAATGCCGAGCGGGTCCGAGAATCTTTCGCCGACAACGAGCGCATCTACGTGCCCTTAGTCTACTCGGATTACACCTCGACCAGAGTCCTGACTTTGGAAGCGATCTCGGGCGTGAAAGTGTCGGACTACGAAGCCATGGAAGCAGCCGGGATCGACCGGGCCCAGACAGCCCAGATAATCATCGACGCCTACCTCACGCAAGTCCTTGAAGACGGGTTTTTCCATGCGGACCCTCATCCTGGCAACCTCTTCGGCAATCCGGGCCCGGTCGTCACTTTCGTCGATTTCGGTATGGTCGGAGAGATCACTCCGCCAATGAAAGATGCCTTCAGAAACGCGATCATCGGCGTCGCCCAGCGCGATTCGCAGCAGGTCATCAATGCTTTGCGGGAATTGCGTTTCGTGCGTCCGGGCGCCGATGTCCGGTCGGTTAAAAATGCCATCGACTGGATGATGGAAAACTACTCCGGCCTGCGGTCTAACTCCCTCAACTTCGCGGAGGTGGAGGAGATCCAAGAAGACATCTTGCGTATCCTGCACGACCAACCGCTGACCATTCCGGCACAATTCGCTTTCTTGGGAAAAACGTTCGGGGCCACCGTGGGCGTAACGACGGGGCTCGACCCCAGCATTGATCTGATCGAAGCGACAAAACCATACGTGGCCAAGCTCACCCGCTCGGCCATGAAAGACATCCCGACACTCATTCTTAACGAAGCCCAGAATCTGGGCCGCCTACTCCTGGCTATCCCCAGGCAGATCCATGACACGCTGGAAACGGCCCAATCGGGCCAGTTGCGGGTCAAGATAGACAGTCGGGAGTTGGTGGAAGCCATCGGCCGCTCCGACCGCAGACGCGGCGTGTGGGCGACGGTCCTCTTCTCGGGTCTCGTGCTCTTCGGTGGAGCCTGGCTTGTCACGGAAAGTTACCAGGGCCTCGGTTATATTTTCGTGGCTCTGGGATTCATCAGCTTCCTGGCCGGCACCAGCCGGTGATCCAGCTAGCTAGAGGGCGCGGGAGTAAGACGATCGAAAGGCCGCCCTCGCGACAGCGGCCTTTCTAGTTTCTTATGTTGATCGAGAGCTACTCTCTCGATATCGGACCCAGGTACATCGCTGTCGGAAGCGGGTGGCCATCGGCACACAAGCTCTGACTCGGAGTATAGAACTTATCTATCCGAATAAACGCGGCGTCGTTATCGATATCAAAAGCCATCAATTTGAGTAGGTCCTCGAGTTCGAGTGCGCATATATCCATCACAACCTCCTGCCAATAAAGCGTTAACACTATCTTTATCGGCCCGTTGCCACGAAGACTTGACCCGTCCAGCCAACGCTGCGGATATAATGGGGTTGGATAAAACCAGGTCGTGATGTATCGTGTGTCGGCAGGTTCAATAGAAGTGTAGATAAAGCCGATGTTATAAGCCGGAAGGCGCCGATCGAAAAGGGAAGGCGGGATTTTGCGCCTGCAAAGGCCGATCAACTTATTGCTTTTAGCGACAGTGATCTTACTGCCGCTGCTCTGGACGGCAGCGATGCCCACGCCGGCCCACGCCGGACCCGATTCTGGGCGAGCGTCTTTTAGCCGTCTCACCCGGCCGCTTTCGATCTTGTCCAAAAAGCTTGAGAAGACGCTCTTCCCGAGTGACGAGGCGCCGGTGCAAACTGCCCAGTTGAGCGCCGTCAAGATCCGCGTGCGAGGAACAACCGAGACATTGGCCGCGGTGGCTGTCAATAAAACTGAGCCGATCGCCGAGGCCGACAAAAAACCGGCCGAGCCTGTCAAGGTGACTGTCCAGACAGATTATGCCAAAGAGCCCTTACCGACCGGCACGCCCAGGATCAGCATAGGCGCATCCGGGAGATTCATTGCCAAGGCCGGCGGAAAAAAGCTGGAGAGCTTCGAAAAAGCCCAGCAACCCGCGGTCGGCTACGCGAATACCCGCTACTATCTAGTAGAGGGAGGCCGCACGTTATTCGTCTCAGATGGGCCGATCACATTCGAGCCCGAAGCTTTCGGTACCGCCCTCAGCCTGCCGGGCTACACAGACATGAATTGGAACAATACAGTCAATCTGAACTGGTTTCGGGGTTCGATAGAGATGGTCTATTCATCCGCCTCTCGCCGCCTGTGGGCAGTGAACGAACTATACCTTGAAGATTACCTGCGGGGTATCGCCGAAGCGCAGCATGACGCCTCCGAGGAACACCTGAAGGTGATGGCGATCGTCTCTCGCAGCTATGCCGTCCATCATCTAGCCAACGGCGGACGCCACCCGGGCGAGCCGTTCCAGCTCAAGAATAGCCGTAACGGTAACGGCGACGATCAAGTCTACCGCGGATATATGGCCGAGCAGAGACAGCCCCGTATCGCCCAGGCGGCGGCGGACACTGCCGGCACGGTCGTGACATACGAGGGACGTCCGGTTATCACGCCGTACTCTTCCCGTCCGCGCGGCCGGACCCTCGCGCCGGCCGAGGCCGGCTGGACGGTTGATTGGCCCTGGGTCGTCTCCGTGCCGGATCCCGATACGGCCGGCATGACCCGTCTCGGCCACGGGGTCGGCCTAAGCGGTTACGGCTCCCGTGCCCGGGCCGAGCGAGGCGAAACGGCCGCTCAAATACTCGCCTATTACTTCCAGGGCACAACGTTGGGCCAGGCGGCCACGGCCGACCAAAAGGTCCGCGTCTCTATCTTCGGCCAATAATTAAGGGGACACCATGTCCCCTTAATTCCCCTGACACCTGCTATCATTAAGCGGTGAACCGCAAAACTATTCTGATCGACGGAAATAGCCTGGTCTACCGGGCTTTTTACGCTCTGCCGACATCGTTGACCTTGCAATCTGGCCAAGTGACGAACGCGGTCTATGGTTTTACTTCCATGCTGATCCGCCTGCTCATCGATGAAAAGCCTGATATAGTAGCGGTCGCCTTCGATACCAAGGAACCGACTTGGCGCCCCAAACGCTGCGTTGAGTACAAAGCCCCTCGGGACGCTACGCCCGACGCGCTCATCTCGCAGATGCCGCTCGTCAAAGAAGTGCTCACGGCTCTGAGAATTCCCGTCTTCGAGCTGCCAGGCTTTGAGGCAGATGACATCCTGGCCACTCTATCAGTTAAAGGGCTTTCCAAGGGTGAGGATGTCGTGGTCGTCACAGGCGACAAAGATGCTTTCCAACTCGTTTCCGATGACGGGATAAGGGTGATGACGACGCGCAAGGGCATCACTGATATTGTCCTCTATGACCGGGAGAAGGTTCGCGAGCGCTACGGCATCACGCCCGAACAAGTCCCGGACTTCCTCGGCCTCAAGGGCGACTCGTCCGACAATAT
>JAUWIO010000122.1 GCA_030605305.1 Actinomycetes bacterium | reverse complement strand
GCAGAATCTTCAGCGACCGCGAAACCGGACATTTACTATCTTGTCTTTGACAGGTATGCAAGCGCCCGCGAACTAAGTCGGGTCCTCGATTTCGACAAAAGCCGGTTCATTGGTGATTTGAAAGAACGCGGTTTCTATGTCGCCGACAACTCCCGCACTAATTACTCACGGACCTACCTATCGCTGTCTTCGTCTCTGAACATGAAGTACCACGAGAAGTTTTTTGATCGAAGAGTATCGCAGCCGGGCCTTCAGGATTCCCGCGTAGCCCGAATCTTAAGAGACCAGGGCTACAAATATGTCCATTATGAATCCCGCTACCCACCCACCAAGGTCAATCCGCTGGCGGACATGACTGTCTATACCGCCAAACGAGGGTTGGATGCTTTTTCGCGGCTGTTGCTCGATACTACCTTAGCCCGGGCGTTGCTGGCGCGCTCGAGTGCCGTGGAGCGAGAAAGGCAGACCCTTTTTCAGCTTGAAGCGCTGACAAAAGCCCCGGGCATCCCCGGTCCGAAGTTTGTATTCGCGCATATGATCATGCCGCACGAACCATACCTTTTCGACAAAGACGGCCGGCGTGTGTCGGCACAGGCGCTGGAAGAAAAACCGGAGACGGAACTTTATACTGATTACATATTATTCGCGAATACGAAGATACTGGAGATCATCGATGCATTAGTGGCGAATTCAAAGAACCCGCCGGTGATCATCGTTCAAGCGGACGAGGGCTTCCGGTCAAACCCGGAACAGCGTCGCCGGTACGCTCTCGCCCAAGAGCTGCACTTCGGCATTCTTAATGCCTACTATCTACCGGGAGTCGACGCGGATAAAATTCTCTATGACTCCATCACCCCGGTCAACTCGTTCCGGGTTCTCTTTAATACCTATTTTCAAACTGACTTCGATCTTCTCAAAGATGAAAACCTCCTGGCGCCCCTTGGTAAAGACGTCCGGAGTTTCAAAAGGGTCACGGATTCGTTGAAAAACTAGGCGCTGAGCGCCTTTTTGAGCAGTACCCGCCCGATCTGGCGGAACTGCCGGCCCCGATGGCGCCAACCGGCCAGGTCGCGGCCGGTCTCGTTGTGGGTCATATCGACCTCGACCTCCTCGACGCGCCCGCCGGCGCGTAAAACATCGATGGTCAGTCCGACCTCCATGCCGTAGCCGCCCTCGAGTCCGCCTATTTCTCGAAAGACCCCGGCTTTAAGCGCCCGCTGTCCCGAGAGCGGAGCAGTCGCTTCAAAACCGCCTAAGAATTTGATGCCGAGGCGGCCAAGATTCCGGGCCAAACCGAATCCGCCTTTTCCCCGGGTCTTGAATCTGGCCACGACCATGTCGGCCTGACCGGCCGCAACCGGCGCCAACAACGCGGCTGCCTCGACGCTTGATTCGCCTAGGTCGGCATCGATAAGCAAGAGGATGTCGCTATCGTCGACCTCAAGATTGGAGAACGCCGCGTTCAGGGCACCGCCCTTACCTATGTTCGAAGACACGCGCTCGACCTCGACCCCCGCGCTTTTTGCCAGCACCGCGGTGTCATCAGTCGAACCGTCATCGGCGACGACGATCCGGATCCCCGGTATCGCCTGGCGCAGCCCGCCAATAGTCGCGACGATGCGCTGTTCCTCATTGAAAGCCGGCACGAGAGCCGTCACTCCCGGCCCAGACCCGCCGGGCATCAAGGCATCGAGGTGTCTGCGGCTGACTTGACGCCGAAATGCGCGGTGATGTCCCGTTTCATTAATAGATAAATGAGTGATATCTTGCCGGGCACTGTATCGACGTTATCGATCGTGCTGACATCGCGTAATTTATACGCGGCTATCCTGGAGGGTTTCCACTCGCATGACTCGACAGCGATGACATTAACGCCCTCGAGCTCCGCCAGGGCGTCGAGAAAAAGAATGTCCCGACTGCCTAAACTGCGGTCCTCGGCCGCGAGCACGACGATATCGCGCCTTTGACTACTGGTTGTATCGATGCTAAGCAGGCCGGCCGCAGTGAGGTCATCGAGCAGACCAGGGGGCTCGTTTCCCGCTATCTCAGCAGCGAGACGCCGCCAAAATTGTTTCTCCAGCTCACCGCCGGACAATTCGCCCTCTTCTGAGCTGTCCAAGAGAGTCTGGGCGTAAGGAGTGCCATCGAGATCCACGCCCTTCATATCCAGCGCTATCCGGCTCGTTTGCGCCCCGGCCAGGGCCAGCGCCTGGGCAATCTCATTGGCCAAGCCATCCTGGTCCGCGGTCAAGGTCACGATAGTCGTAGATGATTCAGCCAGACGCTCTTCAGCCATGATCGGCAAGACTTGCTTTTGGAAATCGCGCAATCCGGTCACCTCTCGCTGAAGCTCCCGGTTCCTATCGTTGATCTTGTTGACGTCGGCGCGAATACTTTTGAATAATGCCTCTTGTTGGTCGGCAAGGAGACCTTGATCGACGATGAGCGTGCCGAGCAGAAGACCGACCGTCAAAGCTAAGAATACCGCGACTAAGGAGGCGATATGATACCGCATATCAAACATCTTGCTAAACAGGATAGCATACCCCGCTTAGCTTGATAAAATCCGTTCCCACCAGTATTATTGTCTATCGTGTTCCCTTGAAATCTCTATAAAGGAGTTCTATGTCAGGCAAGCAGATCAGATTCATCAGTGTATTGATTATCTCGCTACTCGCGCTCACCCTCCCGACGGCGGCATTGGCCGATTCCCATTTGGCAGCCGAAGGGGCGGAAACGACCGAGACCAGCGTCTCGACAGAGGCTACCGCCTCCCAGGATCCCATCATCACCAAGACCGACTTTGACGAGGTAGGCACGCCGCTGGACAGCCTGAATGTCTCATATTGGCCGGAGTACGACGATCCTTCTGTCCTGGTCATGTATAGAGGGACGGTCGACTCATCGATCAAGACCCCGAGCACGCTTCGGATAGCTATCCCCAGAGGGACCGATGTCCGCCTCGTAGCTACTTCAGCCATCGACACTAACGGTCAGTTTCAGTACGATACGGCCTGGAACTCCAAGCAGCTGGTCGACGGGGGCGATAAGACGATACTCACCTATGAGCTCATCCATCCCACCTTCCAGTTCGAAATATATCTGCAACCGGTCAGCGGCAAGGGCAAACGGGATTTCGATCTTAAGCTGCCAATCATCTCAGAGATCAAGAATCTCAGCGTGGACATCAAGAAGCCGGTCCGGGCCGAGAACTTTGTGGCCAAGCCGGCCGCTGCCCGCACCACCCAGGAAGGTCAGTTCGAAGACCACCTTTATTCGTTCACGGACGTCGGGGCCGGACAACAATACGCTTTCAAGGTCACTTACGACCGGGCCGACTCCAAGCCTTCGATCGATAAGACCACTGGTGTAGTCGATACCTCGGGCGGCAGCCAGCAGACGGCGCTCATCGTCATCTTCGTAGTCTTGCTGATCGGAGCGGCCGTCACCATGGGCGTTGTGCGGATGCGGAATGCACCGATGACCGCCTCACGCGCCAAACCCATAAAATCAAAATCAGGCACGAAGTCAAAACCCGGCTCAAAGAAGAAACCCGGCTCAAAGTCGAGCGGCTCGGGCAAACCAAAGGCGTCACCCAACAAGAAGTTCTGCTCTGAGTGCGGCGAGCAAGTGAAGGCCGATTCGAAATTCTGCCCTGAGTGCGGCCAGGACTTATAGCCCGAAGACGAGTTTGAGCTTGACGAGCAGCGTGCTCAGATAGACACGGATAAGAGGTGTCTTCAGGATCACAACGCTCAGAGTCGAAAGGGCCGCGGCGATTAAGAACATCAGGTGCGCGGGTTTGGGAGATGATCGATAAAGTTGGTTGACGCCCTTGGCGTCGACTAACCTGTCGCCCACTTTCAATCTGGTCAGGAAAGTACTCGCCATTCCTTCTCGTCCCTTGTCCAGGAACTCGATGAGGTGACCGTGGGTGCCGACGGCGACTATCAGCTCAGCGCCGGACTCATAGGCTATCAGTAGCGCGAGATCCTCGCTGGTCCCGCCGAGCTCGATGGCCTTACTGTCCAACCCCAGCGCGTCCAGGCGCTCCTGACCCGGCGCGCGGCCATCGGTATACGCGTGGCAAACGAGCTCGGCGCCGCTCCTCAAAGTCTCGTCGGTGACACTGTCCATATCACCGACGATCATGACGGCTTCAAACCGCTCGTCCCTGAGCGCGTCGGCCCCGCCGTCAACCCCGATCAAGACAG
>JAUWIO010000302.1 GCA_030605305.1 Actinomycetes bacterium | reverse complement strand
GGCATGAATTTCATCGGCACGGACCTTGCGCTCGGACCCCGGGCCTTCGCCCTCGTCATCAGGGGCGAGAGCATGCTGCCCGAATTCCACGACGGCGATAAGATCGTCATCGATCCGGAAGTCGCGCCCCAACCCGGTGATCTGGTCATCGCCAAGCTCGATGCAGACGACGAAGCGACCTTCAAGAAGTACCGGCCTCGCGGCGTCGATAGCACCGGCGCGCCGGTCATCGAGCTCGTGCCGCTGAACGATGACTGGCCAACCCTGACCATCACGGCGGACAAACCGGGCCGCATCCTAGGCACTATGGTCGAGCACCGGCGCTATCGACGCCGGGCTTCATCGGCCTGAGATCAGGTGTCTTCTTGAGGCCGGGGGGTGTTTTGTTGTCCACGAATGTAAGTATTACTTTACAATTTTGTCAGTTTAGCTTACAATGCGTGTCAATGTAACCACAGGTGGCTGTGGATGGCCTTTTCGAGACAGGGAGCAAGAATGACGGCATACGACCAAAGGGCGAATGAGACCGGAAGCCTGGGAGCCGGCGCCCCAGGAACTCGCGATACGGACGACGCCACGGGCGAAGATCGGGACTTTGCGGATTATGCCGCCCTAGGTCACCGACTCATTAAATCTAAGCCATATTCGCAGTGAAGCGAGCTTAACGGAAGCGAGATAGTTGTCGTCTCGCTTGTCGTAGCGTGTGGCGACGGCGCGGAAATGTTTGAGTTTGTTGAAGAAACGCTCGACGGCGTTGCGCTGTTTATAAAGCCAGTGGCTGAAGACCGGCGGATCGATACGGTGCGGCATGGCGCGGATATTTCCCCACGCCCCGCGTTCGGCGAGCCGCTCGCGAAGGGCGTTGGAGTCATAGGCTCGATCCGCCAAGAGAATGTTCCCCGCCCGCACCGTGTCGAACATATCCTTGGCGCTCTGACCGTCGTGGGCCTGGCCTTCGGTGAGCTTCAGGACGATGGGCAACCCCATGGCATCGACGAGGGCGTGGATCTTCGTCGTCAACCCGCCACGCGAGCGACCCATGCAACGGGATCGGATATCTTTTTTTTTACCGTTCGCGGCAGGCTGATGAACCCGGATGGAAGAGGAATCGATCATCTGGATGTCGCCGTCATAAGCCTCTGATACAGCTTCCAAAAGATAATCCAACACACCCGCCTTACGCCACCGGTTAAAGCGGTTCACGCAAGTCGTGTAGGGGCCGTAACGCGCCGGGATATCAGCCCACGGCGCTCCCGTCCGCAAGCGCCAGAAAATCCCGTTCAATACCCGCCGATCATCCACACGCGGCACCCCGCGCGGCTTGTTCGGCAATAAAGGTTGAATCACTGACCACTCGAAATCCGTCAAATCAAAACGCGCCATGATAATCTCCTTTCAAGGAGCTTGAATCACATCGCGTGCAAAAAGGGAATCCTTTTTATGGGTATGTGACCTAGAGCGCCGCTACGATGGCCCGATCCCCATTGATGCCTTGGACCGGCTGCGCTTCGGCTC
>JAUWIO010000138.1 GCA_030605305.1 Actinomycetes bacterium | reverse complement strand
TGCCGTGATCTCGGAGTGCTCGGTCTGCACGTTCTTGGATGCCGACACCGCCGCCGCCGAGATGGCCAGGGTGTTGCGACCGGGCGGTCGGCTCGCTGTCAGCGATGTAGTGGTGGACGGAGAGATCCCGCCGGACCTTAGGGACATGATGCTCCGCTTCGCCTGCGTCGCCGGGGCCCGCCCGGTCGGCGGCTACCGGGATCTGTTCGCGGGGGCCGGTTTCATGGATGTCGAATATGAAGATCACACCTATACCTTAGAAGGTCTGCTGGCCCGATTCCGGCGCATGTTTCTGGCTTGGCAAGGCCTGGAGGGCCTACTGAAGATCGATCCGGCGGCGGCTATAGGGGTCACTATGGAACAGGTCGAAGCGGGTCTCGAGCGGGCGAAAGCAGAGCTGGCTGCCGGGCGCTTCAAGTACGGGGTCTTCTTTGGCGCTCTGGAAAGCGAACGGACAGAATGATCTCGGGGCCCCTCAAGAAGAGGCTGGCCGCCGCCATCGGAAACTATACCGATGCCGCGGGAAAAGTGGACTACTCGGCTGTCGAGCTGGCGGACAATATAAAAGAATATGTCGCCGGCCTCCCCGAATACGACCTTTCAACTCTTAAGACGCGTGAAGAAGAGATCGCTTTTTGGATCAACACCTATAATGCTCTGAGCATCCACGGGGCGCTCGAGGCGATCACCGCCGACCCCGGGTTTCTCGAAAACGGCCATCAGGGGGTCTGGCATAAGCTCCGCTTCTTCTTTACGTCAAAGCACGATATAGGCGGCGAACGAATGAGTCTCAACGATATCGAAAAGAGGCTCCGCCTCGACCTTCATGAGCCCCGCAGCCACTTCGCGCTCGTTTGCGGCGCGGATTCTTGCCCGCCGTTAAAAGGGGGATTGTACTCTGCAGCCGGTCTCGACCGTGAACTCGATATGGCCGCCAAGATATTCATCAACAGCCCCAAGGGGGGGGTCGTCGATCATGACAAGGAGCTTATCGAGCTGTCGCAGATATTCAAATGGTACGAGCGCGATTTCGCCCCCAATGAGCCCGATCTGCTGAGGTACGTTTCAAGGTTTCATAGCGATGGGGACTATATTAAGGACAATGCGGAAAACCTGCGGGTCGAATATATGGACTACGATTGGCGGCTCAACCGCGCCTAGGGGAGCGGGGCGACGTGGATGCCCGAAGCGAAGGGGTCATCGTGCTCGAAGGCGATGAAGCGGCCGTTGGGCGAGATGCTTATCTTTGTGGGCCGCAACTGTTGGCCCCAGCGGTCCTCAAAAGTGACGCTTTCACCGACCTTTAGCTCATTATTCGATATCTCAGCGAGGCGCACGGGACCCGCTCTGTCCAGCAAAACTACTGCCCGCCCGGTATCGGCTACCGAGATATCTTCTATCGCGGCGCCGAGCACATTGGCTTTTCCTGTCTCGGTATCGAGGGCGAAGAAGTCAGCCGGGCCTTCGTCTTTACGCATCCACCCCAACAGATATTTGTCACGGAAATAGCGGTCGTATTCGATTTCGTATCCGCTGGGCATATCGATGCCCCCAAGTTCTCGGGCGCGGACCAAGAGCGAGTCGCTGTTCAAAAAGTTGTCGCCTGAGCGCTTTTCTCCGGAGGCTAACTCGGCGATAGCCAAGCGCCCCTGCGGGTAGGGCGTATCGATTTCGCCCCCGACCACGGCCCCTAACGCGGCTGTGGACCGCCAAAAGAAGAAGTCCGCCGTCATGCCTCTTTTTGAGTCGATCTCCAGTGTGCGCAAGCGCTCGGTCTTCAGGTCGACCAGTATGTGCGAATTGAAAATGTCGTAGGTAGTGATCTGAGCCAAGAGCAGCTTATCGTCGGGAGACCACTCAAGTCGGTCGATCCCGGGTGTTCTAATGTCGCCGACCAAAACCGGCTTCGTGATCCTGGGGTCGTTATACATGTATCTTGAGAGGTCGTGTATGAAAACATGCCCGGCATTGGGGCGGGCCAGTCTCTCGCCCGAGTTCGACCAGGCCGGTTTTGTGCTCGCGCCCGCGCGGCTGACCCTCAGGGCCCGTATGGGGGAAAGAGGTTTTGGGATCCCCATATAAAAGAGACCCGCCATAAGCGCGAACGTTATGGTCAGAAAGGCGATGTTCCGTCTCATAGAGCGGATTATATCAGTTACCCCGAGATAGGCAGTCCGTTTACGTCAATGTTCTCTTTACGCTAGAATCTGGGCAGCAGTTGATTGGAGTTTCGAGAGTGAAAGCTTATAAGCCCCAAGACATAGAGAAGAAGTGGCAAGATAAGTGGGCGGATGACGGCCTATACAGCGTAAAGGAAGACGCCGACCGCCCGAAGCGCTATATCCTTGAGATGTTCCCGTATCCTTCCGGCGATCTCCACATGGGACACGTGCGTAATTACTCGATCGGCGATGTCATAGCCAGGTACTATTCGATGCGCGGTTTTAACGTGCTCCACCCGATCGGCTGGGACGCTTTCGGGCTTCCGGCTGAGAATGCCGCCATTAAGAACAACGTCCACCCAAAAGAATGGACATACGAGAACATCGAGCGCCAGGCTTCTCAGATGAAACAGCTTGGCCTGAGCTACGATTGGGACCGGACTGTGGTCACCTGTGATCCTGAATACTACCGTTGGGGCCAATGGCTCTTTCTTAAGTTCTACGAGAAGGGCCTCGTCTATCGGGCCGAATCGAACGTCAACTGGTGTACGTCATGCAAGACTGTTCTAGCTAACGAGCAGGTCTTGGGCGACGGGGAATGCTGGCGGTGTTCATCGCTCGTAGACCAGCGCCGCTTGGCCCAATGGTTCTTCAAGATAACGGACTATGCCCAAGAACTTCTGGATGACCTGGATACGCTCGAGGGCTGGCCCGAGAGGGGCAAGACGATGCAAAGAAACTGGATAGGGAAGAGCCGGGGGGCCGAAGTCGTCTTCAAGCTCGCCGGGACAGGTGAGCCGATCACCGTCTTCACTACCAGACCCGATACTCTATTTGGGGCGACGTTCTTCTTGTTGGCCCCGGAGCACCCCTTGGTCGATAAGCTGGTCGCCGGCACTGAGTACCAAAAAGCTATCAATGAGGTCCGCCGCCATACCGCTTCGCGGACAGTCCTGGAGAGGACCTCCGGGGAGCTGGAGAAACAGGGCGCCTTTACCGGTCGTTATGCCGTCAATCCGGTCAACGGCGAGGAGATACCTATCTGGGTCTCTGATTATGTGTTGATGGAATACGGGACCGGGGCCGTGATGGCCGTGCCCGCTCACGATCAACGCGACTTTGAGTTCGCCCGCAAGTACGACATCAAGGTCCGCCCGGTGATCCAGCCCGAGGGCACGCTTCTCGATGGAGACGAGATGGATGAAGCCTCCACCGGACCGGGTTCGATGATCGGATCGGGACAGTTTAATGGTCTAGAGAGTGCGGCCGGGATCGCGGCTGTCACTGATTGGCTCGACGAGCGGGGGGAGGGGGAGGTGGCGGTCAATTTTCGCTTGCGCGACTGGCTGATCTCGCGCCAACGCTATTGGGGGAACCCGATCCCCATGGTCTACTGGGATGTTTGTGGGATCGTCCCGGTGCCCGAGAGCGATCTCCCGGTGACGCTCCCTGACGATGTCGATTTGACCGCCGAAGGCGGCTCGTTGCCCAGCCATACGGGCTTCGTCAATGTCATCTGTCCGGAATGCGGGATACCGGCGCGCCGCGAAACCGATACGATGGACACCTTTACTTGTTCTTCTTGGTATTTTGCCAGGTACTGCAGCCCCCATGACG
>JAUWIO010000021.1 GCA_030605305.1 Actinomycetes bacterium | reverse complement strand
TAGTGCCGTCATCGTCGATCTCGATGCCGACCGGATAGTCGAACTGGCCGATATCGGTGCCGCGGTCGTTCCACTGCTTTATCAGCTTACCTTTTTTTGAAAAGACAAAGACGCCGTTGTTGCTCGTCACATAGAGATTGTTCTTATACTCGGCGATATCGAACGGCGAGAACCCTAGCGGCCCAAACGCCGGCGCTCCGGCGACATCCGGCCACCGGTCGACGCGCTTGCCCGCCTTATTGTAGACGGTCACCGCCCGGCGGCGGAACTCGGCTGAATAGAGCCTATCGGTTGAATCATCATAGTAGGTGCCGGTGACGCCGAAGATGCTGTCGTTGCGCTTCTCTCCGCGGTTCGTCAGAATTTGGTGGCCGGTCCGATCGAAGCCGACTATGCGGGAGTTCCCGGTGTCGCTGACATACATATTGCCCTCGCCATCCGATGAAACGGATAGGGGGCGATTAAACCCGAAGACCGAGAAGAGTAGGCTGACGCCCTTGCCCGTGTCTCTTTCTCTGACACCATAGAGCGCCAGGAAAGCAAAGACTATGCCGAACAACAGTAATAGGAGCAACAGGAGAATGATAAGAAGACGCCGGGTCCGACCCTCTCGGTCGCGATCTTCCCGGTCGTCCCCGATGCGGCTCAATTCCGTCAGTTCGACGCTATCCACCCGAGAGTTCCTCCATTTTCTTTTGCAGCTCGGCGTCGGTCGGATTAAAAGACGCGGCTATCCCGTAGTGCTCGAGAGCTTTCTTTGGATCGTTCTTTATTTCATAGACCTCTCCGAGCTTCTGATGGACGTTCCAGATAGTCCCGTTATCCTCACTGGCGAGCTTGAGATACTTTAACGACGTATCGTAATCCTTGGTGTCGAAGTACATCTCCCCCAACGCGAAATGAGCGATGTATTTATTGCCCTCGACCGCATGCTCGCCCGCCGCCTTGAGAAGCTTTATCGCCTCGCCGCGGTCACCGGCGTCTTTGATGTGCATCCCTTTATTGTAGAGGGCGGGGACAAAGTTCAGATTGAGCATCACGGCCCCATAGAAATATCCCAGCCCGCGCTTCACGTTGCCCATCTTCATGTAGACGTAGCCGACGTTTGTCAGGGCGCCCGGGTCTTTAGGTCTTATTCTTAACTCCGCGCGGGTCTCGCGCAGCATATAATCGTAGTAAGTCTTCGGCGGCGCGTTCTTATCTTGGACGTACAGGTAGGCAACGGCGGCCGCGCCGATCCCGACTGCCAGGATGACGGCCACGACGAGGAACGTCAGCAGGCGCTCTGTACCGCTCTTTCTTGCTTTACTAGTTGATTGTTGGCTGGTATTTGTTTCGTTCATACAGTTCCTTCATGAGCCGCTATTATAGGTGATGGGCGGCTCTGTTGGCAAGACGGGCAAGCTCTATTAGCGGCAGCGGCTAGTCGGTCCGAAGCGGGCGCCTCGGCACCGGCAGGTATGAACGGCTCCGTTGCAACCCGCGATTCTTATGACAGTTACCGGCGCACCAGGTGCTGTCGTGGCACTGCCAACAGCCGTTGATCGTATACTCCATCCGCAGGACTTTGGCCCCATGGGTCATCGGCCAATCCGCGATACGATTATGAAAGACAAGGTGGCACTGGTTGCAGAACCGCGGCACATCGTGGCATTGACGGCAGGGAACATCCCCTTTGCCTTCCAGCCATTCGACGCGCGGCGTCCCGAAATTGGCGGGCACCAGGGACTTCACACGGGCCGTACTGCCTGCCAAAAACTCCTCGGTCTTCTCGCTGGTAACGATCTCCTTGTCCAGCAGCGAACCGGGCGGATGGCAACTGTCGCACTCCGTCGTCGCCTTGACCTTCTTATGGCAGTTGATGCACGTAGCCTGCGTGACCGGTTTGGGTGTCTTGTCGTTGTGCTCGATGTCAAAATGACATTCGCGGCATGAGACATCCGCCGCGTCGTGGAGCCGGTGGTCGACATATACATTGCCAAACGCCCTTTGATCGAAAAGGTCCTCGTGAACATGGCAGCCGGTCTGACAAGTATCGGCGGCAAAAACAGGGCCGAGCTTCGGCTTCTTCTTCCCCGGCTCGGACCCTTCTTCTTCCCCGGAGAAGAGCGAGGAAAGCGTGTCGGCTATCCAGCGCACCCGCGGGGCTATGCGCACCGTATAGCCCTCGCCGGCCCGCACACGCAGCGTCGTGAAAGCCGGTATGGGACCACCCTCGCCGGATTCGAACGTCGACGAACTATCGGACAGGATGTCCTGGGCGGCATCCGGATTCAAGATTGCCAAGACCACGGCAAAGACAGCCAACAGCACCAAAACGGTCAGTACGACCAGCAATATCTCCGTAAAGTCTTTTCGCTTGCGGGCCATGGCTAAAAGAACCTCGTTCCGCCGATATCATACATCTTCCACTGATTGTGTATCCGGTGCTGCGAATGACACTGCTCGCACTGGCCCTGCTGGTGGCAGGTCAGGCAGACTTCGGTCGATTCATCTCTTAGAAACAGGCGGTGTTGCCCGACCCAATTGTCCGGGTGCGGCAATGGGGCTCCGCCATGACATTTATCGCAAAAGTTCTCTTTGACATGGCAGGTCTCGCAGACATCCACGCCCTCGACCGAAGCCGTCTTGCCGTGTTGCGGCGCCCACGGTTTGGGGTGCGGGAAGACGACGGCCTTGTGGCACTTGGCGCACGACGGCGCCGACTGATGCGAAGTCTGCGGGCCGTCCTTGCGATGGCAACGAAAGCACGACAGGTTGTCTCCCTGGTCCTGAAGTGACGCGGCGACACGGCCATGCTCGCTTCGCCAATCCGGGCTGTGCGGTATCTGGGTCCCATGACAAGCATCGCAGAACGTCTGGACATGGCACATACGACAACGCCCCCGGTCCTGGCGGGCAAAACGCTTATGGTCCCCCTCGACGAACTCGGTCGTATGCCAATCGGGCCGCAACTGCATATCTGAGGGATGGCATAAACGGCAGAACCCGGAGATATCCGGGTCTTCGGCCGCCACTAACTGTCCCTGGTTCCCATGGTCGAGACGATGGCACTGGGCACAGGCGGTCATCTGAGGTCTCTTGATCTTATCGGGGGCATGCGGCCAACCGTCATGGCAATTATCGCAGGCTATCTCCCGCTTAAAATGGACCGGGTGATTAAAATTTATCAGCTTAGGGTTCTCCCACTTCGAGAGATCACGATGGCAAGCCTGGCAGGTACTCATCTCGACCTTGGGGCCGATCCTTATCTTCTCGCCCGCGCCTTGCTCGACCGGCCACAGACCATACCAACGAAACCGTCTCTGGGTCTTGATGCCCTCGTCAGCATGACACTTTTCGCAAGAACTGCCCGAGTGACAGACGAGGCAAGGTTGGGCGTCCACTTCAGCCTTCTTCGCATGGCCCGAGCCGTCAAAGCCGCCGGTCTCGTGATCGTCGGGAGTCAGCTTAAAGTCAGCCGGGTGGCAGAGCCCGCAGTTGAAAGAGGCCGTCTGTCCCTGATTACCGTGTTTCTGCCTATGGCAGTTGGCGCAAAGGCTCATAGTGGGTTTGACGAGCTTCCCCGGCTGATGCGGAAAGACCGTATGGCAGACCGGGCAGCCGATATCGCGCTTGAAATGGACCGGGTGGTTAAAGTTGATGAGATCGGGGTTGTCTTCGATCTGGTTGAGGTCCCGATGACAAGGCTCGCACTTGGCCATGGTGACCGGCCCGCCCGTATCGATGACCAGGCCCCGTTCCTCCCCGATCGGGGCAGAATCGGCCGGCCCGAGCGCCGCTATCATGAAGACGGCGACCACGAGTACCGGGATTAACCTAAAGGCGATTCGCGGCAAACTACTCTCCTAAGACTGCGCCAGCGAGGGCCGGAGCCACTCAACCGGCCGTTCAGCCACCGAGCGGGCGCAACGACCGCGGGAAGAAGATCCCGATGATCCTGGCGAACAGGCCTACTTCGGGTGTCTCCGAGAGGATCTCAGTCTGCACGACCGGCTCCCTGGTCTCGGGCTCCGGCTCAGCGGGCTGCCGCTCGGGAATGATCAGTCCCAGCAGCCGGAATATCGGATTATTGTTTAGGGCCTCCTGGCGACCGTGGATCAATGGAGCGTAGGTCACCAGGCTCTCCCCTGGATCATCGTGACACTTGCCGCACGCCTGACGTAAGTTGGCAGGCGAAGCGATAGGCGACTTTGCATCATCGCCGTGTAAGATATTGTGGTTGTCGTGGCAATCCCAGCAAGTAGGCGCATCCTTGGCTTTATTCTTGTAGGCTTGGCCGTGATAGTAATCGCCGTACGACGCATAGCGGTCGGTATGGCACTGACCACAGACCTTCTTAGAGGAGAGGCGAAACTCCGAGCGATAAGACTCGAAGCGCGGGCTCTGGATATTGTGAGACCCATGGCAGCTCGAACAGAGCGCCGGCTCCACTTCTTTGCCGTTCAACTCGGCCTTTTTATCCTCGAGGGCCAACCGGCCGTGTATGCTCTTCTCATATTTGAGCTTCTGGTACGGATGACACTTCATGCAGGCCAGACCGGCGACTTTCCAATAATCCTTGGGGTTCTTTGCCGGGTGATCTTCGTACGTGAAGTTGGTGTGGCAGTCTATGCAGGCGATTTTCTCGTGCATAGAATTACCGATGACCTCCGGATCGACGAACAACGACTGTTCCTCGCCGTCTTTGATCCGGCTCAACTTGGTGTTTGAATGACAGGCCAGGCAACCCAAACGGCTCTGCCGCGGCAGCACGAACGACGGCGGCACCGGCTTTTGGGCCGCGTTCTTCCACGGCAAAGTGACGATGCTTTTCGGCTCGATAATGGCGTCATCTTCCCCAGCCGCCAAAGCCGGCCCTATCGAAACCGCCATGCCCACCAAGACCAGGAGCGCCCCCAGTACGAGGGCTGCTGATATCTGTTTTTTCCTAGGTGACTGCTTCTCCATCAGAATCTACTCCACCGGCGCCGGCCGCTCATCGTCTAGCCCGGACCCGTGCGCCTCCTCTTCATGATGGTGCTCGTCATGCTCGTACTTGGCCATGTCCGGGTCCTTCCAAAACCAGAAGACATTCAGGACCGGATAGTCTTCCATGATGCCGAGATACGAGTGGATCGTGCCGATCAGAACCAAGATGCGCATATTGACGTTATGGAGCAAGCGCATCCACGCCGCTAAATCGGCTGGACCGCCCGCCAGCGAAGTCAGCGGACCTCCGATCGCCGGGTTCCAAATAATAAACCCCGTCAAGGCTTGCAGCCCTAACAAAGCCCAGATGGCCGGATAGGTGGGCCGCTGGAGGGGGTTGAACTTCTTCCTGTGCTCGTACGGCGGGCCAATGAACAAGTAGTACTTCATGATCGAAGGGGCCTGCTTGATATCGTCGAGATCGAACTTCAGATAGTCCGCCCAGTCGCCGGCGATGTACAGATATACCATCCGAAATATGAGGTTGATGGTGATAACGTACATGAAAAAGTAGTGGGCCATGCGCATGATCTCGCGCCCGCCCTCGAACCACGGATAGCGGATGTATAGCCCGGAAACGAGCAGTATTATAAAGGAGACGATATTGATCCAGTGCCAGACACGGACCGGGGGCGCGAAATCGGGGCCGATCGGTTGCTTATAGTGATAGTTATTGGGATCGTGCATGCGATGGGCCAGCGGGTCCCAGTAATCGTCGACAAAATGCTTCTTGACCCGCCCGGTGACGATGCTGCCGATGAAATGGGGGATGACAAACCCGAACAACATGCCGGCCGCCACCACGAACCCGACGACATCGACCCAAATATTCAGAGTCTCAAGCATCTATTGCTCCTGTGTGTCGTCGCCTGCAGAAAGGTCGCACCGTTCGTGGTTTTTCACGCGGCTGATGGTACAGGGAAACGCCGGTACGGTCAAGCATTTGGCAAGCCTGAGCTGCCAAGAAGCATATTGTGACCCTACTCACAATATGCTTCCATCACGAGCGAGCGGACCGCTCAGGTCCAGGTGGCCGCCGATAGCCTCGATATTCTTCCCGTTGACGACAATCGTGACCTGGTCGATCTCCGGCAGCCCCGCCAATGTATTGACTATCGAGTAAACGGACAGGCGCTCGGAACTGCTGCCGCCGGGGTGGTTGTCGACAAACTCTTGAGAGAGATCGACGATCGCTTCGCCCTTTTCCACCGTCACCCCGAGGAGTCGCGTGCCTGGCGGCAGAGTCGGCTGATTTGGAGCGGTGGGCCCGTCGATCAATGCTTGAACGAGAGCGGCCGGCAGGTCTTCCCCGCTCTGGAGAGTCCGTGTCTCACCGACCAACTTCAGCCCGGCGGCATCGCTAAAATATACTATTGTTGCAACCGGCGATACGGCGACGGTCGGCTCGATCGAGGAGCTGACGGTATCCGTCGCCAGTGACGAAACATCCGTTTGTGACGAACTTGTCAGGGCCTCGTCCTGCGCTTCCTGTCTATCGCAACCCAACAGCACTAGACTGAGCGACACCATGACAGCCAGACAACGAAGTCCCGCAAAGACGCCGGCGCGCTTTGACCTCTTGATTGTAAAATGTTTTCTCGTGACCATAATCATTCCTGCGTCTGTTTCTGCGACTACTGCTTCAGTAAGTGGGTGTGGGACTACATTCGCTTGAGGCCATTCTATCACCAGGCGCAGGTTTGTCTAATCTGGGGCTGTATCGGCCTTGAGCATGAACATGAGCTCCGCTGAGGCGACAGTCTCACCGTCTACCGTGGCCTCAGCGACTCCCTTGCCGAAAGTCTTTCGAGCCTGTGTGATCTCGACGCCAAGCGTCAGCTGATCGCCGGGCTTCACTTCTCGCTTGAACCTGACTTTGTCGATGCCGGCGAAGAGCACGAGCTTACCTCGGTTTTCCGGCACGCTTAGGGTGGCAACGACACCGACTTGCGCCAGTGCCTCGACTATCAGGACCCCCGGCATAACCGGATAGTCCGGGAAGTGCCCGGCGAAGAACCATTCGTTGCCGGTGACATTCTTCAGGCCGACGGCGGACTTACCCGGCTCCACTTCAAGGATGCGGTCTATGAGTAAGAAGGGATAACGGTGGGGGATGAGCGCCTTTATTTCTTCGATGTCCACCTAAGAGAGCCCGGCCTGAGTATCAGAGGTCTCGGAAAGCGACACAGCCGGTTTTGGGTCGTCGGCCGCTATGGGGACCACCGAACTGTCCCCGACCAGCTCGATCTCGGCCCCCAGCGCCCGCAGGCGTCCGGTAAGGTCCTCGTAGCCCCGCTCGATATGGTGGATATCGGATATCTCGACGCGTCCTCGCGACGCCAACCCGGCGATGACCAGGGCAGCCCCGGCCCGTAAATCGGGCGCTTTGACTGAGCCGCTGCCGAAACGGCGGTCGCCATTGATAACGGCGTGGTGGTTGCTGACCTCGATATCGGCGCCCAGCTTGGTAAGTTCCTGGACGAATGTAAACCGGTTCTCAAAGACATTCTCAGTAATAACGCTCTTGCCCGCGGCCAGTGAAAGCAAGACCATGAACGGGGCCTGCATATCGGTCGGGAAGCCCGGATACGGCAAGGTCGATATATTGGCTGCTTTATCGGGAGACCCCTTCACGTTGACGGCCTTGTCGCTGACCGTCACTTCGCACCCACACTGACGCAACTTTTTGATTATCATGCCCAAGTGGGCCGGCCTCACGGAACTGACCGTCACGTCCCCGCCGGTAGCGGCAGCGGCCACCATGAAGGTGCTGGCCTCGATACGGTCGGGGATGACGGGGAACTCGGCTCCGTGCAACTGCTTAACGCCCTCTATGACCAGAGTGGAACTACCCGCGCCGCTGACCCGGGCGCCCATCTTGTTCAAACAATCGGCCAGATCGAC
Organism: Actinomycetes bacterium; assembly: GCA_030605305.1. Lineage (GTDB taxonomy): Bacteria > Actinomycetota > Aquicultoria > CAJVYJ01 > JAUVQD01 > DAOUYN01. Next base: position 447 of record JAUWIO010000021.1, on the reverse strand, counting down.
GATCTCCGGCTCCCGCGCGGCATTCTCGATGATAGTGGTCCCTTTGGCGAGGGTCGCGGCCATCATGATGTTCTCCGTCGCGCCGACACTCGGAAAATCGAGCGGCACACGGGCGCCAACGAGTTCATCGGCCCGGGCCTCGATGGCCGCCTGGTCGACATCTATATGTACTCCCAGTTTTTCCAGGCCGCGAATGTGAAGATCTATCTTGCGCATCCCGATATTGCACCCGCCGGGCATAGCCACCCTGGCCCGGCCTAAACGGGCAACGAGCGGCCCCAAGACGATGATCGAGGCGCGCATCATGCTGACCTGGTCGTAGGGCGCCTCATGGTTGAGGGACCCGCCGCCGCTGATATCTATTCTGTCCGCCCGCCGCTCGACCACGCGCCCTAAACCGCGCAGGACTTCGCTCATGACTTCTACGTCTCTGATGACGGGGACATT
>JAUWIO010000183.1 GCA_030605305.1 Actinomycetes bacterium | reverse complement strand
GAGGTGGTCCGTATCTCGGAAGCGAATATCCCCGACGAGCATATATACGATCTCATCACCGAGACCCACACTTTCATGTGCAACGGCATCTACTCGCACAACTGTGGCGGCCATTCGCTCGAGTATCTGAAAAAATACGGGCTGAATTTACCCAACATTACGAGCACGTCCAAGCCGGCCAAGCACCCCGAGGTCCTCATCGGCCATATGGTCAAGATGGCTTCGAGTCTGCAGTCGAATTATGCCGGGGCCATTGGCTGGGAAGCGGTCAATATGTTCTTCTCTCCCTTCCTGGTGGGCCTACCATACGAGCGCATCAAGCAATTGGCGCAGATGCTCGTATTTGAGTTCAATCAACTAGCCGGGGCTAGGGGCTCGCAAGTGGTCTTCACGGACTTCAATCTCTACTACAACGTACCGAAGCACTTTGCCGACACGCCGGCGATCGGACCCGGCGGCGAGTATACGGGGCTGACCTACAAAGACTATGCCAAGGAGGCCCAGGACTTCCTCAAGGCCCTGTTCGAGGTCTACAAGGAAGGCGACGCGATGGGCAAGACCTTTGTCTTCCCGAAACCGCTGCTCCATCTCAACGATGAGTTCTTTCAGACAGAGGGCTGGGAGGAGATGCTCGATATCGCCTGCGATCTCGCCTCATCTCAAGGGATCACGTATTTTCTCTTCGACAGAGGCGACAGCGTGCGGGTCGCCCAATGTTGCCGGCTTAAACTGAAGCTCGGCGAGGAGGATATGGCGGAGACAAAGACGCCGGAAAAGATGCGGTTTACCTCTTTGCAAAATGTCACAGTCAATCTACCGCGGATCGCCTTTAAAGCGAAGGGCGACGATAGACAGCTCTTCGCGGAGCTCGACAAAGTGCTCGAGAAAGTCGGGAAGGCCCATTTACAGAAACGGGCGTTCATCAAGCAACTGCTCGATCTTGGCACTAACGGGCCGTTATCGCTCTTCTTGGCCGGCGCCGATGGTGAGCCGTACTTGAGGCTCGATCGACTCACGTACATCGCCGGACTGCTCGGACTCAACGAGATGGTCCAAGCGCACCTTGGCGAGCAGCTGCACGAGTCTCAACGGGCCCTCAAGTTCGGGCTGAAGGTTGTTTCTCACATGAACCTTAAGTGCAAAGAGCTCTCAAAACGCTACGATATCAACCTGGTCATCGAAGAGTCACCGGCGGAATCCGCCGCTTATCGCTTGGCTAAACTGGACATGAAGTCCTTTCCGGCCCAGGCGGAGCAGGTGGTCAAGGGTAGCCTTGAGAATGATGAGTTCTACTACACCAACAGCATCCATTTGGCGGCGGACGCTCCGGTCGACTATATCGAGCGGGTCAAGAAACAAGGTCTCTTCCATCCATTGATGGATGCCGGTGCTTTTGTCCACATCTGGCTGGGTGAAAACGAACCGTCTCCAGATTCGATCAAGAACTTCGTCATCAAGACCTATGATCATACAGAGGCCGAGCAGATAGCCTTCAGTCCCGAATTCACAGGCTGCGAGGATTGTCGGCAGACGACCCGCGGGCTTTCGGAGGTCTGTCCAAGATGCGAATCAGATAACGTATATGGTGTTACCCGAGTCGTCGGTTACTTCTCCAAGGTTCAGACTTGGAACCGAGGGAAGACCGGCGAGCTCAAAGAAAGAGTCAGAACCCGTCTGGAGGAAGGCGTGATCTGGGCTGAGTCGGAGTCCGAGGTGGTTGCGGGATAAACAATACACATCCCAGCCCCCCGCCGTCGCTCGGTGACGGCAAGCACCCTCCGCGGGAGTCCGTGGGGGGTGTTCGGCTTCCCGGGCCTTTTAGATGCTTACTTGGGTAAGAAATGTCATGCCTGACTCCGTCTGGATAAGAGCGATTCTGACCGTCGCTCTCTTATTAGTGCTCTTGGGGGCCTATGCGCTTTTTGAGACGCGCTCCGTGATCGTCACCCCTTACACCGTCGAAATAGAGGGGCTGCCGCCGGCCTTCAATGGCTTTACTATCTTGCACCTATCAGACCTGCACGTGAAAAGGTACGGCGACAATCAGCGCGGTCTCGCTCGCCTTATCGCCGAACAAGATTACGATGTGGTCGTGGCCACGGGAGACTTCGTCGACCGGAATATCCCGGACCCCGCTCCGGCCCGCGAACTTTTTCGCGCTCTGGATGATCGGCCGATCTACTTTGTCCCCGGGAACCATGAGCTCACCACGGGTTTTCGCCTTCGGGATGAGTTCCCGGCCCTTGGCGTGACCGATTTGACCAATCAGGCCATGCCCTTTACTGCCAATAAAGAGACACTCTGGTTTGTCGGTGTCGGCGACCCGTATGTCGGGCGCGACCGGCTCGACGCAGCGCTGGCCGAAGTCGACGGCGACGGCCCCCGGATATTACTGGCGCACAGCCCGGGCCTCTTTAAACAGGCGCAAGCGGCCGGGATAGATCTGATGCTAAGCGGACATACCCACGCCGGACAGATCCGGCTGCCTCTTATCGGCGCGCTCCACATCCCCGGCCAAGGCTTCTTCCCCAAATATGATCATGGCCTGTTTACTGCCGGGAAGACAAAGATGATCATCTCAGCCGGTCTCGGGGAGACACTGGTGCGCATTCGCTTCTTGTCCCGCCCGGAGATAGGGCTGATAGAGCTGCGTCCGGCGGGTTAGAGCCAGCGGCGGACTCGGCTTACATAAGAACGGTATTCTTCGCCGAAGATATCTCTCAGCAACCGCTCCTCATGGGGGATGAAGAGAAAGTTGATGACCGCGATAAACAATAGGGGCGCGGCGAGGGTGGCGAAAGTGCCGCGGGCTAAGGCTCCGTCTGGATCGGGTATATTATCGGAAGAATCCAGAGGATTGAGTAAATTATTTATTTCCCAAAAATCAGGCATAACATCATCATCACTATCCGGATCGGTTGGGGAAGTACCGTTTGTAAATTCATAAATATTGATCAGACTATCTAAGTCGGGATCTGTAGTGTTATCAATTGAG
>JAUWIO010000054.1 GCA_030605305.1 Actinomycetes bacterium | reverse complement strand
GGAGGGGCAGCGCTGGTGGACCTATATCGTCGAGGGCATCGTCGAGGTCGCTATCGGTATCGCGGGTTTTAGCGTGCCGCAGGTGACGGCAGTGATACTTCTGTATTTCATCGCCTTTTGGGCGATCTTCGTTGGCATCTGGCGTATCGCTACTGCGATCGAGTTACGCCGCGAGATCCCGGGCGAATGGCTCTGGGGCCTAAGCGGCCTGGTAACACTGCTTTTCGGGTTCGCGATCCTGGTATTTCCGGGCGCCGGCGCCCTGGCGCTTGTGACGTTGGTCGGCCTTTTTGCGCTGGCATTCGGCATATTCTCGTTCGTCATGTCATTTCGCGTGAAGAGCTGGCAGCGTGAGATGGAGGAAGAACCAACCCGACGGGCCGCTTAGATCGGTCAGGCCGCTTCTTCTTCCGGCCTTTCTTCGTCGATCGCGGAGTCGATCTTCGTCTGGGCTTCGTTGAGGCCCCGTAGCCAAGCCCGCCAATGACCCCAGGCTTTTCGCGCCGGGAGAATACCCAGCAGGTATCGAAGCATCAGCGCCTCGAAGACCCAAAAGGCGATCCGACCCGAGATAATCGCTCGGGCTGGCGCCGTTAAGTCGATGATCGCGTACCTTCGGATAACCGGTATCAGAAAACCGTTGTGGCGGGGGCGGTAAGGGTGCGGTGTCCACTCAAAATGTAGGCGGGCCAAGTTTGCCGAGAGGTATCGCGCCTGCTCGAGGGCGGTTTGGGCGGTCGCCGGGACCGGTTTGCCGGTTCGTGGGTCCGTAAAGGCGGCCATGTCGCCAAGGACGAAGCAACCGTCATCGGGTAGGGAAAGCCAGCGGTCTACGAAGTAGTTGCCTTTATGGTCGCGGGCTGCTCCGGGCAGCCAGTCTCGATCGCGCCCGCTGACCCCGCCCGTCCAGAGTAGAATATCGTAAGCGAGACGCTCGCCGCTCGATAGTTCCACGGAAACATTACTCACACTTTTGATCATCGAATCTACGCGGATAGAAACATCGTGCCGGCGCAGCCGGTCTGAAACCCTCTCGCTTACCTTAGCTCCGAGCGTCGGAAGCAGCCGCGCCCCGGCTTCGATGATCGTGTTCTGCGTTGCCGTTTGCCTGCCGTCCCCCCAGAGCTTCAAGGCCGGCGCCAATTCTCCGACCAGCTCGGCGCCCGTGAAGCCTCCACCGCCCACGACGATCTTGATGGGAGCGTTCCGGCGCTCATCCAGCTCCTCTTTCAAGCGATGGCGCAGGTGTCCGGCGTCATAGATACTCTTGAACGGTATAGCATGCTCGCGCAACCCCGGAATACCGAAATAGTCGGTGTTGTTGCCCAGTGCGACCACGAGGGTGTCATAGCTGAGCGGGCCGCTGTCGAGAAGGACCTCATGGCGGTCTCGGTCTATCGATTCAACAGTGCCGCGCTGAAATCTGATGCCGGTTGTTTTTAGTATCTCGGAAAGAGGGATGCAAACGGCCCGGTTGGCGGTCTCTCCGGTTCCGGCCAGATAGAGAGCCGGCGTCAGCAGGTGGTATGGGTGCGTGTCGACCAGCACCACCTCGACCTCTTCGGCTCCCAAGTGCCGTTCCAGCCCAAGGGCACAATTCAGGCCGCCAAAACCCGCGCCTAATACGACTATTCTTGACCGCGATCCGTTGATGGTTCCCATCTCCTGGGAGTACCCAAAAGAGACTGTACTCCATCGAAAAAGAAGAACCCTTGAGCTCAAGGGTTCTTCCAGATCACAAATTGTCGTCTGCGCTATTTAGCGCAACAATCTCGGCTGGCCTTACCGGAGCCGCATGCGCACGGAGCGCAACACTCAGCGGCTTTCTTTCCGGAACCACAGTTACAGGTTTCTTCAGACATAATGAGCCTCCTTTCGGGATCGGAGTTTGTGTGCAAAATATGCCCTTTCCGGCGACTCATGAAACAAGAAAAGGGTTGCTAGGAGTCTACTCCCTTGGGGGTGACCACGCCACGCCTAGCTCGAATGGCTCAAAGGGCACGGTGTAGTCGTCGGTCGAGGCGCCTATTGTCAATCTGAGAGAACCCTCGTCATAGGCGGCGGGCGGGAAGGTGAGGATGCCTAGAGCACTCATTACCGTCGGTAAATCGGCAGGTAGGCGGTCATAGTCTGGTGCTGGGGCGAGCTTAAGAGCTAGTTCGCGCGGTCCCTGAAAAAGCTTCATGCGGTTATTGTTGACCCTGACGGTCCGCTCGGTAGCGTTGTCTATCCGCACGTAGACGCGGGTCTCCTTGGCGGCAAACTCGATCTTTTCAATCGCGACCGTCACCTCGAATTGAGTGTCAAAGACTTTCGGTTCGACCAAGTTGCGGGTCGGGGCCCGGACCTCGTAGGAGGGGATCTGCTCAAAAACATCGGCGCGCACGAAAGGCAGGTATTCGCCCGCACCGTCGAACCGGCTCCTTGGGTCGATGTCCAGCGTGCCTTTGAAGCGGACGTAGTCGTCCACACTGATCTCCAGATCATCTGTTTCTATCAGCACATAGAATCTGGTCTCAGACTCATCGGGATCGGCCTGGACCTGGACTCTCCAGGCTCCACCGTCGGCTCCGCCGGGCTGGGCCACGACGCGACCGGTCAACCCGACCTGCTCGCCGATGTATCCGTCGGGATCGGCCGTGAGAGGTCCCAGATTGAGATTGCTGAAGGGCTCAGCTTGCTGATTGTTGCTGTTGCCGGTGGCCAGAGTCGCTCTACTACAGCTAGATAACACCGCCACCGCGGCAAACAAACCTAGGACTAGAAGCACTCGGCGAAATTGCCTGTTCACGAGCATTATTCTAAACGAAACCGGTGCCGAGGCAAAGACCGTTAGTTGGCGAGCAGCGCCACTTCGCCGACTAGTACGATCCGCGGCTCGCGTTCCTTTTCCGGTCCCGTCGTTCTTTGCCGGGTCACAACGACCTGGTCGAATCGCTCGATATTCAGGATCCGTCGCGTCCCCGAAATCCGCGCCGACCCGTCTTGATCGACCCGGAATCTTCTCAGCGGTATTTTGACGTCTTCGAATCCGTCCCAGAGCCAGATCCGGTAGATCACACGCCCTCTATTTAAAGAGTGAACAGAGCCCTTGTATCTTATGCGCGAGATGTCTTCATCGGTCGCCCCGATGTTGAAGCTCAGCGAACCACCGGCTTTTTTGGGGGCCAGCGGGGTCCGCTCCAGCTTGACACTTTCTGCTTCGCCTTCGGCTTCATCCTGGATACGGTGCCCGGCCTGACTGGCTGCGCCGGCCGCCACTATGAACAGCGCGACCAACAGTAGTAGGGCTAAACGAAGGACTCTTATTCGTCTACTATCGCCGGCTGAAGTCACGACTGCCTCCGTAGGTGCCGAGGTCGATGACGAGGGCAAGGATCACCCAGAACCAGCCGAAGCCGGTCACGCCGACATTGGGTTGGAAGACGAGCGCATAGGCCAGAGTCGTCAGTGGGAGCAGAAATAGGCCCAACAGCGGGATGATGAACGATCCGTAAGCCCGCTCCACGACATTCGTTGTGAGCCAGACGATCAGCAGGACCACGCGCGGCGCGGCCAATGCCAGCAGAATAAGTAAACACCCCATAGGGCCTCCCTTGGTAGTTTCTTAGTTATCTCCAAAAACTTTGACTTGCAGTCAGCCTGAGCGCGAATAGACTGTTTTCATGGAGGAAAATAGAAAAGGATAGGCATTATGAACGAACAGAACCAAGTCAAACAAGCCAGGGTCGTTTTCGAATTCGATCGGGTGGCTGTGCGGGACTTTGGCCGCCTCGTGATCACTCAGGGCGAGGATGAATCGCTGATCATCGAGGCCGATGCCGATCTCATCAGCAAGGTCAGGGCCGACGTAAGCGAAGGGCAGCTGACGCTTGGGGTTGAGACCGGGTGGGTTGATAAGCTCAGTCACGCCATAGCAGCCACCTTGATCCGAAAGCCGGTCACCTATACCTTGGTCGTCAAAGAATTGAAGGGTCTGGATATCGTCGGCGGCGCGCTGGTCGAAGCCGCCGATATCTCAGCCGAGGAATTGTCGATACGCGTCTCGGGCGCCGGCAGCATCAAGTTTCGGTCTTTAGAAGCGCAGAGCCTCAAAATCGAGCTGCGCGGGACAGGCAAGATCGAGGTCGATGGTCGAGCCCAAGAGCAGCAGGTCATACTCAGTGGCGCCGGTGTCTACCAGGCGTCCGACCTGGAAACTGCAAAAACATCGGTCTCGCTCACCGGGGCGGGCAGCGCTACAGTCCGAGCAACCGAAACCCTTGACGTCATCCACAGGGGCCTGGGGAAAGTCGGCTATTACGGGTCGCCGACGATCACGAAGAATGTGACCGGGTTGGGCAGCGTCAATCCGCTGGGTGAATGATCAGACTCGCGCCGTTCGTTTGGAAAAGATGTCTCGGGCAGTTTCGTAAAGTTCAAGGTCGAGCCTGTTGGCAGCCTCGATAACATCCAGCGTTGAGCGGGAGAGATCCTTTTTGTGGGGGCGCTGCTGCGAAACGTTCTTGCTGGTGTAGTCGAGCTGCGTCCATCCCAGCTCCGCAGCGAACAGTGCAAGGGATTCGTCAAAGCTTTCAGCCAGACCGGCGATAACATGTTCTTCCAGATTGGCCTTTGCCTGAGCGAAGTCCTCTTCGGTGCAGCTATCATCGCTGTCCGTGCACCCGGAAACGCTGCCGCTTAGCATCCGCGTCTGCCCGTTTTCCAGCTCAGACGACGCTTTGCTGGCCACATAATACGCCAGATCCATCCCTTCGCCCACGACCCGCTCATATAGATAGTGCTCGGGACAGCGCAATACATAGTAATAGTGTGACATGACCCGTTCGATAGGGTTGCGCATGATGGCAATGTACTGAGACGGTTGCGGCAGGTATTCGTGCAATCCAAAAGGCATGTGCCCCTTGAGGCAGCGAATGCCGCCTCGGTCACCCTCGGGGCGCTGCTGGAACTCGGCGATCGAGGCGGCGATATTCCGCCCGTTTATCTCGTAAGTAGACTGGCGCGAGTATTGACGGTTCAGGATGTCCTTGAGTGTACTGCCGCAGGCCTTTGGAATATGCATAAAGATAACGGTCTTGTTCTCTTGTGGTTCTTTCAAGATCGCTCCAGACAAGCCATGAACCTATGACCGACGGATACTGAGATAGATGCTACAGTTTGCACTGTTCGCACAGACTGCCAAGCCTTAGCGTCCGGGGGCGGACACCGTCAGTTCGTTGGGAAATGATCCTGGGGCTTAGTTTCCTCAACATATTCGAATAATGGTCCACAGGGTACCCATATGTAGCGTTATTAGCGCGTCAGAGCACGGGCCGGATATAAAACCGGCCCGTGCTCTGACTTAATATAAAACCATTTCAAGAATTAAGCCCTAAAACGCTCAAGTTACCCCGGATCACAGACGATAGCATTATTAGCCTGTGCTGCTTTTGACCGCCTGTTAGCTGGCCAAACGCTTTCTGAAGGGCAGCAGTTGAGCTTAAACAGCACAGTCAGAAAGCTCAGGGTCGTCCTCGGTGAAGAGGCGACCGAAGCGATATATAGGTCGGTGAGGGCTATGTATAAAAAGTGTCGGCAACTCACGTTCAATCGCTATTCTCGGCTCCTTCTCTTCGTCGCTGCTATCGCTAGCTGGTCTTTTCTGTTGGCAGCGCCTCTTCTCGCAAATGTGCTGGGACCGAGCGCCCCAAATCCCACATATAGTACAAGTCACTACCCCGGAGCCTGGAGCTCGGACAGCCAGATCAACATGGTGTGGACCGGTGCTACTGATTCATCTACCGGCGTGGACGGCCACTCAATTGCCTGGTCACAAGGTCAGCCAGGGATACCGGACACCACAACTGACACTGTCGGGATCGTTAGAACTCGGAGCACTATTAGTGCAGGACTCATGCACGTCATCGGCCTGAAAGCCGATGGCACAGTAGTGGCCGCCGGCAGCAATCAGCATGGCCAAAGCGATGTCTCCTCGTGGAGCGGGATCGCTGCCGTTGCCGCCGGTGCGTGGCACACTGTCGGCCTGAAAGACGACGGGACGGTAGTGGCCGCCGGCCGCAATAGCGACGGCCAAAGTGATGTCTCTTCGTGGAGTGGGATAGAATATGTCTCGGCCGGCGATTGGCATACGGTCGGCTTGAAAGCCGATGGCACAGTAGTGGCCGCCGGCAGCAATCAGCATGGC
>JAUWIO010000117.1 GCA_030605305.1 Actinomycetes bacterium | reverse complement strand
GCTATGACCATGTGGCCGGCCAACATATTGGCGAAGAGCCGAATCCCCAGCGAAAAGGGGCGGATGATCAAGTTGCTAAAGCCCTCGAGGATAAACAGTACAGGCATGAGCGGCCAAGGCGTCCCCGAGGGTATCCATGACTTCAAGTAGCCGATCGGGCCATTTTCACGGACACCGATATAGACAAAAATAACTAGGACCATCAGGGCCCAACCCCAGCCCGTTCCCGTCTGCGAAGTGACCGTGTATGACCCTGGTATCAGGCCGAGAAGGTTGGAAACAAGAACAAAAAGAAAGAGCGTAGCCACGAACGGAAAGTACTTCATGCCCTTCTCGCCCATCACTTCCTTGATCATTCCGTCTTGGACGAACTCGAGCAATGATTCCATCAGGCCCTGGCCCTTGGTGGGGACCAGCGTGGCCCGGCGACTAGGCAGCCAGACCATCAGAAAAACCAGAAACGCGGAGATAAAGAGAAAGAGCACCGCCTTGGTGATTGAAATATCGACCCCTAAAAGCTCCAAATGCAGATAAGTGGCCGGCTCTTTGATGTGGTGCATGATTTCCGTAATGGCGTCCAAGAACTACTCCTTCCGATCCGTCAGCCGGCCCGTCATAAGGTGACGGACAGCCCGGCCCTGAGTATAGATAAAAACCCCGGTAAAGGAAACCATAAAAGCGACCCCAACAGGGAGTGTGTCCAGCCCGGCTACGTAGACGGCGCCAAGAAGTATGAGCCCGACTGCCGCCAGCCGCACGAGATAACCGAATATCAATAACCCTTGGGCGGCGCCAGTCGGCAACCTCCGCGAGATATCAAAAGCCTTGTTATAAAGATAAAAGTAAACCGCGGTGGCGATCAACCCGGCCGCTACGGAGAAAAGACTCTGCAAATCCAAGAAACCACCCCTTGTGGTTTACTGATCTTCCGGCTTCTTGACCATCAAAAAATAGACGCGGCGCAAACCCGCGGCCAAGCCAAGAACGCCTCCGATAACCGTCAAGATGGGCGATGTGTCGAAACGCCCGTCGAGCCAAAAACCGATACCGGCAAAGAGGAGAACCGACACGCCCATTTCGATGCCCATAGTGCCGGCGTCTCCGACGTCTTTCCAAGGCGAGGGTTCCTTTTTCGTCATAGGTTTTTCTGCCCCTTCACGAAACGAAAAAGAACCCCTTTTACGTGGGGTTTTGCCCTTCCCCACTACGCCTTCCGTTGGAAAGCCCGAATCACTGTAACATAACCGTTTCTGAAAATAAAGGTGACCTCGCGGCGCCACGACGCCGGCGTCCTTCACGTCCGGTCGACCTCCTTCGCGGGCTCTGTCGCGGACTCTTCTTCGCCCGAGTCGAAGAAGCCGACCACTTCCGCAAAAAGGAACGTCATAAAGAGCCCGACGACGATAATCAGGTACTTCTGAAAAGACGGCAGGACCTTGAATGTCAGCCCCAGCGCCGAAAGAGCGGCGCTCCAAGCGTATATCAACAACACGGTCTGGCGATGGCTGAGACCCCGACGCAGCAACCGGTGGTGAAGATGGTCGCGGTCGGCCTGTGTCACCGGTTGGTTGTTACGATAACGGCGCAAGATAGCCAAAGCAGCGTCCAGGATGGGGATAGCCATGATGACCAGCGGCGCAAACAGGGCGACAGCGGCGATACTCTTCATTACCCCTTCAACCGTGAGCGCGCCAAAACAGAACCCTAGGAACATAGAGCCGGAATCGCCCATGAATATCTTGGCCGGATAGAAATTGTCGCGTAAGAACCCTAGTGCCGCCCCGGCGAGGGCCAGAGACATCAAAGCGATCCCCGTCTGGCCGGTCTGCAATCCGAAAGCAAAGAAAGTCAGGCCCGCGATAACCGAAATGCCGGCGGCCAACCCGTCGAGTCCATCGATAAAATTGACTATATTAGTGAAGGCCACGTCCCAAAAGAGGGTCAAGAAAATACCGATATTGCCCAGGTAAAACAGGCTGCCGGGCGGGCCGAACGGATTGCCGATAAACTCCATGCGCACACCGGACGCGACCAGAGCCGCGGCCGCAGCGGCCTGCCCCGCCAGCTTCACAAAGGGTGTCAGTCCGACCATGTCGTCGATGACCCCGACGGCGATGATGATGGCGCCTCCGGCGAGAAATCCCCAAAGTTCGAGGCCGATGTCGAGATTGATGACATCATCGGGAAAGACCCGCTGGAAGAGGATGAATGCTGAGAGAGCCGCGAGGAACCCCAGCCAGATAGCCACCCCGCCGAGGCGCGGAACGGGCTCGGCATGTATCTTGCGCTCGTTCGGATGATCGACGGCTCCCCAGCGGTGGGCCAGCGGACTGACGAGTCTGGTCCCGATGGAAGATACTGCCAGGGCAACAAAAAAGATGAACCCGAACCTCACCATCGGGTTGCCTCCCGGTTCAATCGATGACGGTCGCTCTCACTCATCATTACCCAACTCGCTGAGATGGACTTGCTCCACTTTGGCCTCCGCCAAGATCGACAAGGCCAGCTCATCCGGGTAAGGATTAAGATAACAGACCCGCTCGATCCCGCTGTTCACGATCATCTTGGCGCATAGGATGCAGGGTTGGTGTGTCGTGTATATAGTCGCTCCCTGGATGGAGACCCCGTGCAGCGCCGCCTGAATAATACTGTTCTGCTCAGCGTGGAGGCCGCGGCAAAGTTCATGCCGCTCGCCGCTGGCGACCCCGCTCTCCTCTCGCAGGCAGCCGACGTCAACGCAGTGACGGATCCCGCTCGGAGCACCGTTGTACCCAGTGGATAATATCCGTTTTTCCTTGACGATGACCGCGCCGACCCGGCGCCGCAGGCAAGTGGAGCGCGTGGCGACTTGGTTCACGATCGAGCCAAAATACTCGTCCCAAGAGGGACGCGCGATGGAAGTGCCGGCGTCGTCCATAGACCTCCCTAGGGTCAGTTTTTCTTAACTGTCCTCGTGACGACCCGGATAGAGCGGAAACGACCGGCATAGATCGAGCGTTCGCGCCCGGACCGTGTCACAGGCCGGCCCGTTATCCTTATTGGTGAGCACCGTTTTGATGAGCCCGGCGATCACGCGCATCTCATCTTCCTTCATCCCCCGGGTCGTCAGCGCCGGCGTCCCGATCCGGACGCCGCTGGTGATAAAGGGGGACTGTTTATCGAACGGGATGGCATTCTTATTGACTGTGATACCGCACCGATCCAGGGCCTCTTCAGCCTCTTTGCCTGTCAGTCCCTGGCCGGTCAGATCGAGCAGCATCAGGTGGGTATCGGTCCCGCCGGAAACGAGCCGGAACCCGGCCTCCATGAGGGCGTCGGCCAAAGCTTTGGCATTCCTGACGACCTGGTCTTGATAAGACTTGAATTCCGGGGCGACCGCCTCTTTAAGCGCCACTGCCTTGGCCGCGATGACGTGCATGAGCGGACCGCCCTGCATCCCCGGAAAGACCGTATGGTCGATCGACTTGGCGAACTCCTCGCGGCAAAGGACCATGCCGCCCCGGGGACCCCGGAGTGTTTTATGAGTGGTAGTCGTGACGAACTCGGCCTCCGGGCCCGGGCGGGGGTGGTTTCCGGTGGCGCCCCATCCGGCGATATGGGCCAAATCTACCATCAATATGGCGCCGACCTCATCGGCTATCTCCCGAAACCGCTTATAGTCTAACTGTCGGGGATAAGCACTGGCGCCGGCGACGAGCATCTTCGGCCGGACTTCCTTGGCCTGGCGTCGCAGAGCATCGAAATCGATTGTCTCGGTCTTTGGATCGACCCCGTACGGAACTGATTTATAGATAAGGCCGGAGAAATTGACCTTGCTGCCGTGAGTCAGGTGGCCGCCGTGGGCGAGATCGAGTCCCATGATGGTATCGCCCGGCTCGAGGGCGGCAAAATAAACGGTCATATTGGCTTGAGCGCCGGAATGAGGCTGAACGTTGACGTGTTCGGCGCCGAAGAGAGCTTTGGCGCGGTCCCGGGCGAGGTCCTCGACGATATCGGCATATTCGCAACCGCCGTAGTAACGCTTGTCGGGGTAGCCTTCGGCGTACTTGTTCGTCAAAACACTGCCCTGGGCCATCAAGACCGCCTCGCTGGTGAAATTCTCAGCGGCGATCATTTCCAGCGTGTTCTGCTCGCGTTCCAGCTCGCCCTGGATGGCGGCGGCTACCTCGGGGTCCCACTTGTTCAGCTCCAACGTACTCTCACTTTCCATTCTCTAATCGGGTGATCTTATCGACTCGGCGCTGGTGCCGGCCGCCTTCATATTCCGTTTGCAGCCAACTATCCACG
>JAUWIO010000023.1 GCA_030605305.1 Actinomycetes bacterium | reverse complement strand
GGTCGAGTTGTTTCAATGCCAGCCCGAGCGAGCCCCCGATCAGGCCCAGCCCGATAATGGTCACTCGCAACGCGCAGCCATCCTTAGATTTCGCGCTCGAGGACGGCGGCCATCGGTCTGATCTTGGCCATCAGATCGGAAAAAGATTCTAAGTCAAGAGACTGAGGACCGTCGCACCAGGCTTCCTCCGGGCATGGATGGACTTCCACCATCACGCCGGCGGCGCCGGCCGCCAACGCGGCCAATGACATCGGGGCCACCAAATAGTTCTTGCCCGTGCCATGGCTTGGATCGACGATAACGGGCAAATGACTGTTGCGCGTAGCTATCGGTATCATGCTCAGGTCTAATGTGTTCCTGGTCGAGTTCTCGAAAGTACGGATACCCCGTTCGCACAGGATCACCTGGCTAGAGCCGCCCTTGACCACGTACTCTGCCGCCATCAAGGTCTCCTCGACCGTGGCGCCGAAACCTCGTTTTAGAATGACGGGCTTACCGGCGCTTCCGGCCTCCAATAGCAGAACGAAGTTCTGCATGTTCCTGGTCCCGATCTGGATAACGTCGGCATACTCGGCAACCGCATCGAGGTCACGGACGTCCAATAGCTCGGTGACGATCGGCAACCCGACTCTCTCTCCCGCTTGAGCGAGCAACTTCAGCCCATCCATTCCGAGCCCCTGAAAACTATATGGAGACGACCGCGGCTTGAAAGCGCCGCCGCGCAAGAACGTGGCGCCGGCTTTCTTGACATGTTCGGCCACCTTGGCCATCTGTTCCTCTGTCTCAACCGAACATGGACCGGCGATCACAGCAAAGTGGCCCCCGCCGATCTTGCTGCCTTTAACTTCTATAACAGTGTCTTCCGCGCGAAACTCACGACTGACAAACTTGTAAGGCTTCTGAATGGGGATGACATTCTCGACACCCGGCGCCACCGCCAGCGGCAAGTCGGCGATCTTCTCTCTGTCCCCGATGACTCCGATGACTGTCTTGAACTCGCCCTGAGACAGGTGGGCGCCCAACCCGGCCTTCTCCAGGCGCTCGACTACGTGCTTGACCTGTTCCTCGGTAGCCCCGGCTTTCATGACGATCATCATCGCTATTTTCCCCCTTATTGTCACAACTCCCGATTTACCCAAAAACGACCCGTCGACCGGCGGGCTTCAAGTCTAATGAACGCCATCTAAATTAGCAGGCGCGGCCTCAATTTGCCAGAACACCGCAGACAGAGCTTTGGGTCGGGCGGCCCTACAGGTTGCCAAGCGCGGCGATCAAACGCTCATTTTCCGAGCGCGTACCCAGAGTAGCGCGGATGAACCGGCTCCGGCCGAAGGCGCGGACGATCACGCCCTGGCGTTGGAGGCGCTCGAACGCCTCCATAGCCGGCCCCCCGCAATCGAAATAGACGAAATTGGTCTGGGACTCGGCCCGCCCGAAGCCCAAAACATCCAGCTCTCCCTCGACGAAATCGCGCTCGAGCGCATTCTCGCGAGCACGAGCGGATATCTCTTCTTGGGCTTCCAGGCTATAGTAGGCGGCGACCTGGGCCACTGTATTAACATTGAACGGCTCGCGGACTTTGTCGATCGTCTCCACTATCACTGGGGCGGCGACACCGTAGCCTATCCTCAAACCGGCCAACCCATATATCTTTGAAAAAGTCCTCAGGACGACGATATTCGGGTGTTCGTCGCGAAACTCCAGCGCCGTCCGGTAATCCGGGTCGGTCACGTATTCATGATAAGCCTCATCGAAGCAGACGACGATATCTTCAGGGACAGCCGCCAGGAAGGCGCGGACGGCCGCGCCGGAGACAATGGTGCCGGTCGGATTATTGGGATTACAGACAAATATGAGCCTGGTGCGCTCGTTGACTGCCTCGACCATGGCCTCCAGATCATGCGCCTGTCCGAGGAGCGGGACCTCGACCATGGTCGCGCCCCTTAGCCGAGCGACCATCGGATAAACGATGAACGACGGGGCCGCGGCGATCACCTCGTCTCCCGGCTCCAGGACCACATCAGCCAGTAGGCGCAAGAGCTCATTGGAGCCATTGCCCACCATTATGGCCGCGGGTGGTATTCCGAGCAGACCGCGGAGTTTGTCTTTTAGTAGGGCCGCCGCCCCAGCAGGGTAACGGGTGAGCGTGCCGGCGGCCCCGGCGATGGCTTCGAGCGCCGCTGACACCGGTGGGTACGGCGACTCGTTTGAAGAGAGCTTGACGACCGAATCCAGCCCCAGCTCCCGCTTGACCTCTGAAGCGCGCTTCCCGGGGCTATACGGCTCAATGCCTTCAAGTGACTCTCTAACCCAACTCAATGATAACCTCAATCATGTAACTATTCGGGAGTAGCCGGCTCTGTCCCGACAACAGACCGCGCCTCCATGAGGGCCTGTCTCGCTTCCGGGAACTCAGATTTTATACCGACGGCCCGCTCAAGCCAAACCACCGCGGCATCAGGTTCGTCGAGCGATAGATGGGCCTCACCGAGCAGATAGAGAGCCGCAGCGTTTTGGGGCCACAGAACCAAGGAGCGCTCCAAGTCCAATCGCGCCTTGGAGAAGAGCAGCGGATCGCCATGTCGCCCCGCGAAGAGTCGACCCTGTCCTCTTAGCATCCATGAATCTGTCGAGCCCGGGGCTATCTCCACCAAGGCATCGAAGATGCGATCAGCTTCGGCGAAATCGTCGGTCGAGCCGGTCGCCAGCGCTTTATTTAATTGCAGCAGACCGTAATCTTCCCAGTAGGTGCTTTCGGTCGGGTTGAGCTGTACGGCGCGCTCGAAGAGCTCCATGGCCTCAGGATTGCGCCCGGCCTGATTGGCGTTCTTGGCTTTCAAGTAAAGAGAGTCGGCTCCCGCGCGCGTCAAGGCGAGCACTACCAGCACGACAGCGAAGACCATCGCAGGGCCGATCGCATAGGGGACCGCGCCCCTGGAACGGGCCCGCTGGGCGATCACAACACTCGAGCTGCCCAAAACACCGAGGAATATCCAAAACACCAGGCCGGAGCCGAGATTGTCAACGGTGAAAAGTAGACCGATCAGATAAGCGATGATGGCGGCTACCAGGCCCTTAATATACCTGGATTCAGTGGACTTTTGCTCTCTGGTCAGGGAGCCGGCCAGGACCAGCGCGACCAGCGCATAGAAGGCGAACAATGCCGGCACGCCCAGCGATGCCGCCAACTGAAGAGGATGGTTGTGCGCATTATCGACCAGCTTGCCGCCCTGGACCAGGACCGCGCGGCTGGGCGTGTCGTGTCGAGAAAAGGCCGACCGGAAGTTGTCCGGACCATGCCCGAACAGCGGTCTCTCAGCAATTAGCTGGAAGGCGATACCCCAAGTCTCGATTCGTTCATCGATACTGCCCCGGCGCGAGAGCACGGCCCTGGACAACTCGTTCCCGGGAGATATCCGCGGCAAGACGGTCGCGGTCAAAAGTAGAGCGGCTATGGTTCCGACGATCAAGACGGCCAGGATCCGGCGGCGACCCTGAAGTAAGAGAAGAACAGCGATACCGGCAAACCCGGCCACCCAGCCGGCACGAGTCACCGTAGCCAAAAGCGCCAACGCGATCAACGCCGTAGCGATCAGGCCCAAAACCTTCATCCGGCGATCGTCCTCCCCGATCAAGACGAAGGCGATCGGCAAGACCAGGGTCAGGTATGAAGCGAAGATGATGGGGTTCCCAAAGGTGGAGAAGGCCCGTCTGGCTTCAAAACGGACCTCGCTCCACAGGAGCGGGTCGATACCGGCCGCCTGAAGCAGGCCGTAGACGGCGGCCAGCGTGCCAACGACAGCGACCACTACAAAGAGGCGGCGCAAGCGGTCAGCCGACCATTCGATGCCGGCGACCAGATAGAAGACAGTAAAGAAGCCGGCGTACGTGATCAATCCCTCATAGCGGCCGTACCGGCCGAAGACCGCTGTCACGCGGTCCTCAGAGAGTAGAGTGGACAGCATGGTCAACACGGCCAGACCGATGAACAGCAGATCTACCGGCTGCCGGCGACCGCGGCCCAAGCCGACCCCCGTTACGCCGGCGTAGACAAGCATGACCGCCAAGATAAGCTGGAACAAGCTTGCTTTTGCTAACGAAAAGACCCCGAAAAGCCCGGGCCAAAAAAATAGCGGCACGGCGGCCGCCAGTATTAATATCGCCAGGTAATTGGGGCGGTCATCGGCGGTCGAGCGCCCCAATCAGTCCACTGCCATTCGGTCGTGACAGTCGCGGCAGAAATTAAGCCCTTCATGAATGTGACAATCGCCGCAGGGAAGCTTGATCCCCTTATTGAGAGCTGCCGTCACGCCGAATTGACGTTTCATAAGGAACATCAACGCGACCTCCCCAAGTTTGCCAAATTGCTTATGGTGGCACTCATTGCAATAATTCTTGGTCGGCGCACTCTCGGTTACATGACACATGACACAAGGGGCCGACTCGCGCTCCCAGCGGTCGCGCCGCCAACCAGTACCGGGCCCAAGCGTGACATAAGTGAAATGCACGTTTCTCCAGTTGGTGTCGTGCGGCATAGTAATCCCCTTATGACACTGGGTGGAACACCAGGTGTTGCGATCATGGCACTGATAACAAGGTGTGCCCCCGGTCGCCTTGGCGACGACCCCGTGGCGCTTCTTGCCGCTCTTCCATTCGACCTGTTCCATATCGAACTCGTACTCCTCGACAAAAGGTTCGTGGTGATGGCCATTGGCGGAACACCGCGGCACGGTGCCGACCGTGTGGCACGTCTTGCAGAGCTCTGAGCCGACCTGCTTCGCTTTTGCCCCATGCTCGGTCGGACTGATCCAGGTTGTCTTATGGGGCATAGTGATCCCTTGATGACAGACAGTGCAGCGCTTGGCCGGATCATGGCAGACCTTACAAGGCTCAAAATCGACCTCGCGGGCCGTCTCCCCATGTATCACGCCTTTGGTCCACGAGGGCTTCGTGAAGTGCCGCGCCCTGAGCCGCTTTACATCGGCCTCGAACGCAAGCAGCTCGTTGTTTGGATGGCAGGACTCGCAATCCACAGAGACGTCCGTCCCGTCCAGCCTCTTGAATGGGCCCTGGTAAGTATCGCCGTCGGCGTCGACATAACGTCCACCTTGCTTGTGACACCTCTCGCACCCGACCATCGAAGCATTATCTTTATAAGCGAAATCGTCATCAGCTTCTCTCAGAGGACTGTACTTCTGAGCATCTAGATGGGCGACGCGATTGTGGCAATCGGCGCATCGGATCCCGTTTTTCACATGCGCCTTGTGTTCGACGCGGAGATTAAACTGGTCGACATCTTTGTTCTTAACGTTCTTATGACAAGCTTCGCAACGGTCGTCAGGGACCAGACTTCGGCCGAGACGCCCCTTCTTATTTATCGGGCGTGTGTAGTCCCCCGAGACCTCTTGGACTATCCCGTGTGTCACTAGATCGAGCCGGCCGGTCAGCGCCTTAGCCAACGTCTTTTCGACGTGGCAGCCTGAACACGGGACATCAGCATGGTCTGACCGCCGCCAGGTCTGATACTGCGGATTCATGCTATGGCAGAGCCGGCCGCAAAAGAGCTCGCTGTTCGTCAATTGGTACGCACCCCCAAATACGACGACTGTGACCCCGACCGTCACGGCGATGAAAATACCAAGCGTCAACCAGGGCCGCCTCGTGTGTCGCAGGGACCAGACAGCACTCCGAAGACCGCCCGACAACGCGCCGACGGCAAGCCAAAGGACTATCGCCCCTATCACCAGCATGGATGTCAGAATAACGATCTCTGTTGAATTCCCCGCCGGGTTCAAAAAGAGTGAGCGGTAGTGTTGAACGAACTCTATTATAGGTTGGTAAAGTCTCATGTTACGGGGCTCCGTGAAGTAATTATATCACCCGATACCTGCTAGGCAAAACGCTGGGCCCGTTGCTATAATGAGCGATTATGGACCGGTTCCGATACCTCCTTTATATCGCAGCTGCGGTCGGTCTTTACGCTCTATGGACCCTCGCGGTCTTTCCGATGGCCGCCGACCACACACCCGCTTGCGCTATTTGTCACACGCCGCGGCAAGCCTACAGCTCCACCTATGGTTCCGCTCACGAAGATATCGGGTGTCTAGCCTGCCATCGCTCGCCCGGGGTGGCCGGAGCCGTTGCCTCAGACCTTCGCGGATGGACCAACCTGACCTCATGGATATTCCGGCGCCCGCCCCGCGACTTCCGGGTCGACAACGATTCCTGCCTTGCGTGCCACGATGTCGTTCTCGACGGGGTCACCCAGTCGAAAGAGCTGAAGATGAGCCACCGCGAGGTGATCGATACCGGTTGGCGCTGCGCCGAATGTCATGGAGAAACAGGACACAACCTGGCCCCCGGCAAGTCGGTCCTCCAGACCGCTTCGATGGACAGGTGCTTCGGGTGTCATATAGCCAGTAAATCGCTTGGACGATGCCGCCTCTGCCACCGTCGAGACGTCACAAAAGAGAAACCGGATGACCCCAAGACCTTGGCGCCCATCGCCCCCACGACAGGGTGGGCCGATCGGCACGGCACGGCCGATAATAACCAGTGCCCTATTTGCCATCAGGGTCCGTTCTGCCGAGATTGCCATGGCATCGACCTTCCCCACCCAAGCAACAGTTGGCCTGAAGACCATGGTGAAGTCGCATTGACCGACGGTCGCACGTGCCGACGCTGCCACGCCAAGGACTTCTGTTCAAACTGCCACGCTGGAGTGGTGATGCCCCATGCCGGTGATTACTTGACCGGTCATATGAAAACCGTTATACGACCGTCTGCTTGTGACAACTGTCATCTGCGCAAAGAGTGCCTGGCCTGCCACGACAGTCACGAGAAACATCGAGCCCGTCGACGCGCCAAAGACGAAAGGGGCACCTGATGTAGCGGCCGTCTTTGCCTTCGCCGGAGTTCAGGCCAGACCGGGCCAAATGGGTGGCTTGGGCGGCGCTCGGAGTCTTTGGGATCGCTTTCATCATCGGTCTCGGCCTCACCATCAACCAGACCGCCAAACCGGCTTTCTGCGGCAGTTGTCACAACATGAGCGAATACGTGACTAGCTGGAGGGCGGGGGGACATAAGAAAGTCAGCTGCCTGAAATGCCATCGGGACCCGGGTATGTTCGGCAGCGTCTCTTACCGGCTACGCATGATGCGTTATTACAGTCTGACCAAATCATACCTGCGCCGACATCGACCATCCCTGACCACTGCGGGCTTCTCTGCCTGCGGTCAGTGCCATAAGCGAGTCCTTGAGGGGACTGTCACCTCCAAGGGCGGGATTCGAATAAGCCATCGCGAGATCGCCGATGAGGGTATCGGGTGCGACCGGTGCCACATGAATATCGCCCATGAGTCCAAGGCTCTAGGGGTAACGAGACCGATGCATGACTACTGCTTTGCCTGCCACCAGAAGGAGCAGCAGGAGCAAGAATGCGAGTTCTGCCACGAAAAGGGCCTGTCCGTTGCCGGCCCTGAGGACCTTGGCGGCTACCGCAAAGTGACCCTCAAGAGTCTCAAGGAGTGTACCGGATGCCATGCGACCGAGAGCTGCAAAGTTTGTCACTCCGGAAGGTGAAGGCTGCTAAAGCGTTAACTTAGGGGTCGCCGTCGCCTGAGATTCCCGCGGCTCTTTTTGCCGCTTCATCGCTCC
>JAUWIO010000162.1 GCA_030605305.1 Actinomycetes bacterium | reverse complement strand
TCGAAGGCAGATGGGGAAAGGCTATTTGGAGCTCGATGTCTGAGGCGGAAAACTCGAAGACTTCCTCGTACTCGGCATCTTCGTCGCTCTCGTAGACAGTGTAGGGTCGGCTGGAGCGCTCGGCGACGTACGCCCTCGTCTCGGCGTCCGCGGCGATGATCCCGTTCTTACCGCCGGCCTCGATGGCCATGTTGCAGACCGAAAAACGGCTGTCCATCGACAGTCCCCGGAAAGTGCCGCCGGTGAACTCCATCGACTTATAGAGAGCGCCGTCGACGCCGATCTTGCCGATGATATAAAGGATGATGTCTTTGCCGCTCACCCAGGGTCCGAGTTTGCCCTCGATATTGAACTTCAGATTAGGCGGTACCTTGAGCCACGTCTCTCCGGTCGCCCAGGCGGCCGCCAGATCGGTCGAGCCCATCCCGGTTGAAAAGGCGCCTAAGCCCCCATAAGTACAGGTGTGAGAGTCGGCCCCGATAGCCAGATCGCCCGGCAAGACCAGACCGAGTTCCGGCAAAAGGACGTGCTCGAAGCCCATCCGGCCGATCTCGAAGTAGTTGGTCACCTCATGTTCGTAGGCGAACTCCCGGACCATCTTGGCTTGTTCCGCGGATTTAATATCCCGATTCGGAGTGAAATGGTCGGGAACGATGACCACTTTATCGCGGTCAAAGACCGAGTCGACCCCGACCTTATTGAATTCCAATATCGACCCGGGCGCGGTGATGTCATTGGCCAGCGCCAAATCTACTTTGACGCTGACAAGGTCGCCCGGCGAGACGCTGTCCCGCCCCGCGTGGGCCGCGATGATCTTTTCCGTTATTGTCATTCCCATTTGTTACCGTCCTATGGTTGTCTGTCTGCCTATGGTCTGCCGCTCAAAGTTCGCGGTCGATATCGGCCCGACCGGCGTCGTCTGCCTCCCGGCCGACTGCCTTATTAATCGCATTAAGGTAGGCCTTGGCGCTGGCCTCGACGATATCCGTCGATATGCCTCGACCGAGGAAGTTCCGGCCACCGACATCGAGATTTATCGTCACATCGCCCTGCGCGTCGAGACTGCCCGTTATGGCCCGGACGTTGTACGACATCAAGGTCGCGGGGCTGGCGGCGATATCGCTGATAGCCTGGCAGGCCGCGTCGACCGGGCCGTCACCGGCGGCCGTGCCGCTCAAGACCTCATCGCCCCGGCGCAGCTTGACCGTGGCCGACGGCGTACTGCCCGTGGCCGAATTTATCTCCAGGTATTCCAGGGCATAGGTCTCCGCCACCGTTCGGACCTCCTCGGCTACGATCGCCTCGAGGTCGTCATTGGTTATCTCAGCCTTCTTGTCGGCCAACTCCTTGAACTGGGCAAACGCCCGGTCCAGTTCGTCCTCACCCAGGCGGTAATCCATATCCGCCAGGTGGGCCCGGAAAGCATGCCGACCGGAAGTCTTGCCCAGGATCAGCTGGCTTTCCGCCAGGCCGATCTTGTTGGGGCTCATGATCTCGTAGGTATCGCGGTCCTTAAGCATGCCGTCGGTATGGATGCCGGACGAGTGGGCGAACGCGTTGCGCCCGACGATCGACTTATTGAATTGCACGTTGTAGCCGGTGAGTGAGCTGACAAGCTTGCTGGCCCGGTTGATCTCCTCGGTGACTATACCGGTCGTCTTCCCCAGCAAACGCGCCCGGGTATCGAGGATCATCGCGACCTCTTCGAGCGCGGCGTTACCGGCGCGCTCCCCGAGACCGTTGATGGTGCACTCGATCTGATGGGCCCCGTTCTCGATGGCCGCCAAGGAATTGGCCACCGCCAGTCCGAGGTCGTTATGGCAGTGGACGCTCAAAACGACCGAATCGCCGAGCGCCGGTATCTCCGAACAGAGGTTGGCGATAAGTTCGCCGAACTCCTGGGGCAGCGCGTATCCGACGGTATCCGGAACATTGATGACCGTGGCCCCGGCCTCGATGGCGACGCCGATCATCTTGGCGAGATACTCGAAATCCGCGCGGGTCGCGTCCTCCGGTGAGAACTCTACGTCGGGGGTATATCCTTTGGCCCGCTTGACAGCCGTCGCGGCCATCTTGAGGACATCGTCCTTACTCTTTTTGAGCTTGCGTTCGATATGGATGTCCGAGCAGGCGATGAAGGCGTGGATACGCGGCCGTTCGGCCTCCTTGACTGCCTCCCAGGCCCGATCGATATCGGCATCTACCGCCCGGGCCAGACCGGCCACGACCGGTCCTTTGACCTGTCTGGCGATCGTGCTGACCGCCTCGAAATCGCCCGGTGAAGTGATAGGAAACCCGGCCTCGATAACATCGACACCCAGGCGGGCCAGCTCCTCGGCCACCTCAAGCTTCTCCCTAACGTTGAGGCTGATGCCTGGCGATTGTTCGCCGTCGCGCAGTGTCGTATCGAATATATATACTCTGTCTTTCATTTCTTTTCTCCTGTCGGTTCTCGGCCTTTTGGCCCCGCGCTACTACTGCCTATAGTCTGTTAGGACGATAGTCGCGTGGTCGAACCGGAGCAGAACCGGGCCGCCGGGATATAAGAACCATGCCGTGTATAGAGATGAATGAAAGACATTAGAGTTCGATCGCCCTTGCGTCGACGATCCCCACCTCTTTAACGATCTTTTCGATGAGGTCATCGGGTATCTTAGTGTCGATATTGACACCCATGACCGCTTCGCCGTGTATCTTCTTGCGGCCGACCTGCATGCTGGCGATGTTGATACCCGCTTCGCCCAAGAGAGTACCGACCTTGCCGATCATGCCGGGCACATCCTCATACCGGAACAACGCCATATGCTTCGACGGCGCCATGTCGATCTCGAAATCATACATTCTGACCAACCGCGGCTCATCGCGCTTGCCGATAGTAGTGCCGCCGACAGTGGCACTGTCGCCATTGGCCATACTCGTGACCGTGATCAGATTGACATAGTCCTTCGTTGCCGACTGCTTTGATTCCTTGACCTTGATCCCCCGCTCTTCAGCAATGAATGGGGCATTGACGAAATTGACTGAATCACTGATGACCGACTCGAAAGCGCCCACCAGGACAGCCGACGTCAGCAACCGGGTATCGTGCTCGGCCACGTGGCCGTAGTATTCGATCTCGATCTGGTCGATCTGCGGCTGCGCTATCTGGACCAACGCCTTGCCGAGCTGTTTGCAAAGCGGCAGAAACGGCTCGAGGACCTCGCGGACATCAGCCGGCACCGGCGCGATATTAACGGCGTTGGCGACGAACTCACCTTTGAGGGCGGCCGCCACTTGTTCAGCTATCATCACCCCGGCCTTATC
>JAUWIO010000257.1 GCA_030605305.1 Actinomycetes bacterium | reverse complement strand
TGCTCTTTACCTCGGGAAGGCGGGCGAATACTCTCAAGATCACGGGAGCAGCGACCACGTACGGGAGATTAGCCACTATCTTGTTGGGCCGCGCGTCACCGAGGTCTTCGGCCGCCAGGGCCATAGCGTCTTTCATGATCAGTGTGACATTGTCATGCGGGGCGAGAGTCTCGGCGAGGACCGGCTCGAGGCGGCGGTCGATCTCGACCGTGACCACCCGGGCCACGATGGGCGCCAGCTCGACCGTGAGCGTCCCGATCCCGGCCCCGATCTCCAGGACTACGTCATCCGGTTCTAACGCGGCAGCGGCCACTATCTTATCGAGCGTGTTCGGATCGATCAGGAAATTCTGGCCGAGCTCCCGGGAAAAACGCCAGCCGGACTGCTGCAACACGGCAGCTGTCCGGCTGGGATTGACTAATCTCATAAGAGCGAATGGTTAGGGGATGTGGACTGTAACGGTCCGGCGGCCAAACTGGATGGCTGCGCCCCCCGAGCCGAACCCGATGTCTATCCGGTTGCCCTTGATGGCGCCGCCCGTATCGGCAGCGATGGCCGAACCGTAACCATCGATATACAGTCTGGTGCCGAGCGGGATGACCCGCGGATCGACCGCGCCGATACCTTTATAGACACCTGTGCCGGTAGCGGTGCGCCAACCGACTCCATCGGTGCCCGACGCATACGCCGTGGCCACCATGGTCAGGCTGCGGCCCCCGCGCGAGACATTGCCGACACTCGGCGCGGCCGCGACCCGAGGCACCTGAGTGCCGATGGAAACTACCTGAGTGACGGGAGCGCTAATGACACTCTCGCCGCGAACGATCGTCTCGAGCTCGGTCTCTCCGGCCCAAACGTGTTCGATAACCGTTTCCTTGACGCCGGCACGCCCTCTAGCGGCGATCCGGGTGCGGCCCTTCGTTAACCGGTTATCATCCCGGCGTTCAGTGGCGAAAGGCATCTCAGCCTCAACCCGCTCCACCCGCCGGTTTAAAAGCCGTAACGTCACGGTGTCTCCCTTGCCGATCTTTTTATCGGCGGCGGGGTCCAGCGTGATGTCGGCATGAAGACTCATTCCTAAGTCGCCTTCAACGACCTCTCCAGCTGTCTCAGCGGTCGTCCAGAGGCGCTTCTTCAACCCATTGACATCGAGGGCTATCGGTACGGCCCGCTCGATGGACACGTCCATCCCTGAGTAGACCTGGGCATCGAGACCCGGCTCTACCGCATCGTGGCGCGAGACCTTGATATCGGCATCGGCCAGCACAGTGCCGACATCCGACGCACGAGTAATAAAACTCATGGTCTTCCCATCGATACTTAAGGTGACTTCTTTGTGCGAGAGGATATAGGCTGAAAATGCCAAGATCGTTATAATTGCGAGTGCGGTGAATGCTACTTTTAGCTGCGGTAATGACATACGAAAACCCGATAAATGTACCTTCACGTAACCACTCCCTTCCCGTGTGCCTGGTTTTGACGCAAGCTCGGCCACATTACTACAGTTAGCTACCCTAAGCAAATTTGGCCGTAACTTATATCCGGAATAATCTATCGGCGTTGTCGGTGGCGGCCTTGACCGCTTTCTCGACAATCGCCTCTTTGACCTCGGCAACCTTCGCCGCAACCAAAGCTACATAGGCCGGTTCGTTCTGAGCGCCCCGGTGGGGCGCGGGGGTGAGATACGGAGAGTCGGTCTCGACGAGGAGGCGGTCCCAGGGGACGATGGCGGCGGCCGCGCGAACGGAAGCGGCATTAGCGAACGTGACTATGCCTGAAAAGGAAAGGTAACAGCCCAGGTTCAAAAAAGTCTCAGCCTCGTGGGGCCCACCGGAGAAACAGTGGAGTACGGCCTGCTCCGGACGGCGCCTCTTGAGTATCTCTTCGAGGTCCGCGTATGCGTCCCGGCAGTGGATAATGATCGGAAGGCCGACGGCGGCGGCCAAGTCGAGGTGGCGCTCTAGCGCGCCCCGCTGACTTTCTTTTGAAGAGTGATTGTAGAAGTAGTCGAGCCCGGTCTCGCCCACAGCGACGACCCGATCGGATACGGCCAGCTCGGCCAGGACCCGCCAATCATCTTCTGTGGCTGTGGCGGCGTCATGCGGAT
>JAUWIO010000066.1 GCA_030605305.1 Actinomycetes bacterium | reverse complement strand
GATTCTCTTCAGGTCATCAAGGAGGGCATTAAAGAGGTGACGATTGACCCGAAGGCGAATCCACCGCGCGGCATACTCGGGCAGATCAGCAAGGCCAAGAACAAGATGATCGACCCCGACCGTTACCGCGCGGAAGCAGTCACGCCTCGTGCGAAGATGGTCTCGGTCGTCTACAGTCGGTATCAGCGTAAGCTGGTCGCCGCCAACGCCAT
Source organism: Actinomycetes bacterium (assembly GCA_030605305.1). Classification (GTDB taxonomy): domain Bacteria; phylum Actinomycetota; class Aquicultoria; order CAJVYJ01; family JAUVQD01; genus DAOUYN01. The sequence continues at coordinate 5,513 of JAUWIO010000066.1, read as the reverse complement.
GGACTTCGATGACCTTATCGTCAACGCGGCCCGGGCGAATTATCCGGTCACATACTTGTCGCTCTCGTCTTCGCTCAACCTCGACTACCATGAAACCGCTCGCGACCAGAAAGATGTCGAGCCGCTCCTGGAGGACTACAAAGTCTGGCGGTTCCTCAAGGAGCGCGGGTATAGTTTTATCCATTATGGGTCCGCCTGGCCGCCCAGTAACAGTAATAAATTCGCCGATATCAGCGTCAACTATTACGAACTCGATTTCGACTCCTTCTCGCGCTTGCTGCTTAACACGACGATGGCCGGTCCGGTGCTCGACCGTTTCTATCCCCAGGGGGACGCCGACCGGAACCGGGTGCTCTATCAACTTCAGGCGCTGGGGGACGCGCCGCAGATAAAGGGCCCGAAATTCGTCTTCGCCCACGTGCTGATACCGCACACTCCCTACCTTTTTGACGCCGGCGGGCGAGCGCTCAGCGATAAAGAGCAGGCTGAAGGAGTCGAAGAAGACCTCTACCGCGACTATGTGCGCTTTGCCAACGGCAAGATCCGCTCCCTCCTCGATACCTTGCTGGTCGATTCAGAGCGGCCGCCGATAGTCATCATCCAGGCGGACGAAGGGTTTCGCTACAACACGGACATCAATGAAGAGAAGTACGCCAAGGATGGCTACATGGACCTCCACTACGGTATCTTGAACGCGTATTACCTGCCGGGAGTCGACGCCAAGGACTATGTCTATGACGACATCACTCCCGTCAACTCGTTTCGGGCCGTCTTCAACGCTTACTTCGATACCGATTTCGAGATGCTGAAGGACGAGAACTATATGTTACTCAGCAAACAAGGCAAGGCCGAAAGCTTTAAACGCATCACCGGCCAGCTTTAAGATTCGCCTCTTTCCTTGACATGCAACTATCGACCACCTAATATGACTGACCAGTCAGTCAACCATAGTCTTGGAGGATTCTGTGGATTTATTTACCCGTTTTTCCCTGCGCAGCCCGGCGGTCATCGTCATTGCCCTAGTGCTGCTATTCGTCGGCGGTATCTACTCCGCCCAGCAACTCCCAATGGAAACGATGCCGGACATGGACATCCCGATCGTCACTATAGTGACCATCTATCCTGGCGCCGGCCCGTCGGAAGTGGCGGAGGAGATAACTAAACCGCTGGAGAAGGCGACGCGCAACATAGACCACGCCAAGACCCAGACCTCCACTTCTTCAGATAATGTCTCCGTGATCGTCATGGAATTCGAGTTCGGCGACGATATGGAAAAAGCCAAGCAATCCATTGACGATGTCATCGGGGCCGTCCAGCTCCCGGAGGCAGCCCAGAGTCCTGAGGTCGGCCGGATATCATTCGACTCCCAGCCGATCATGCGTCTGGCGCTCTCCGATGAAGCCCAAGACTCGCAAGAGATACTCAGCTACGTAAAAAGCGATGTCGTGCCGGAGCTCGAAAGTATCGAGGGTGTCGCCAGCGTCCAGATGTCGGCCGAGAAAGATAGCGACATCAATATCGAACTCAAGCCTGACAAGCTCGACGAATACGGCTTGAACTCCCAGACCATCAGCAACCTCCTTATGGCCTCCAATCTTGCCTTCCCGGCCGGCGAACTCTCCCTCGAAGGACGAATAATGCCGGTGACGGTCGGCGAGAAGTTCGACTCCATAGATGACTTGAAAAATATGCCCCTCCTCGTAACCCCTTCAGGGGCCGGTGCTCCTGGAGCCCAACCTGCGGCAGGCGGGGCGTCTGGAGCCCCGGAGCTGAAGACCGTAAAGCTGGGCGAGATCGCCGATATCACCCGTGGTTCCGACAAAACGACTGTCGCCAGCCGCCTCAACTACAAACCGGCCGTCGGCATCAGCATCATCAAAGACCCCGACGCCAACACGGTCAACGTCGCCGACGATATCAATGAAGAGCTCGATTCCCTACAAACCTCCGGCCCCAAAGGCCTGAAAATACGTGTGATCGAAGACCAGTCGATCATGATCCGCGACTCTCTGAGCGGCCTGATCCGGGAGGGGTTGATGGGCGCCGGGCTGGCGATGCTCGTTATTCTCCTCTTCCTCGGCAACTGGCGCTCGGCCGTAATAGCGATGGTCTCCATCCCGCTCTCCGTTCTGATCGGCTTGGTAACCCTGAGGCAATTCGGCATCACTTTGAACATCATGTCTCTGGCCGGCCTCGCTGTAGCAGTCGGGCGGATCGTCGACGACAGTATCGTCGTCATCGAGAATATCTACCGGCACCGCCAGAAGGGCGACCTGGAAGGCGACGAGCTGGTCAATTATGGAACCAAGGAAGTGACTGCCGCGATCACGTCATCGACGCTGACGGTGGTCGGAGTGTTCATCCCGCTGGCGCTGGTCAGCGGTTTTATCGGCCAAGTCTTCCTGCCGTTCGCGGTGGCCGTTGTCGCCTCCATCTTGGCGTCGCTACTGGTCGCCGTCACCGTCGTCCCGCTGATGGCCAAGTTCTTGATGGCTAAAAGCCCTGTCAAGGGCGGGAAAGAGGTCATGGGCCTGGCCTTGGCCTATCGCAATCTCCTAGAAAAAGCACTCAACCACAAAGCGATCGTCCTAACCGTCGCCTTCATCATCTTCGGCGCCAGCCTGGGTCTGACGACGCAGATCGGCTACAACTTCCTGCCGTCCGATGAAGGAGAGAGCCTCAACATCACCATAGATATGCCCGCCGGGACTTCTTTCGCCGTCCTGGATGAGAAGACCAAAGAGATAGAAGAACTGCTTAGAAACAATCATGGAATCGACAGCCGCCTGACGACCGTCGGCAACGCCGGTGGCGCCGGCATGATGGGTATGATGGGTTCGGCCAACCAGTCGAACATCTTCGTTGAACTCGAGAAGGATGCGGACATCAAGGAATTGACCGAGACGCGCCGCGACGAGGTCAAGGATGTCAAAGGCGCCGCACAGATCGGCGTCGCCGAGACCAACCCCATGGGCGGCGGCATGGACCAGGGGATAGTTGTACTGGTGCGCGGCAACAACGTCGAAGACCTCCGGGAAGCGGCAGATAAGGTAACTGCCCGCATGGAGGGAATCGATGATTTGGCGAACATCTCCGATAATCTCGGCGAAGTAAAAGCCGGAGTCGCCATCGATATCGACAACGAGAAAGCAGCCAAGGTCGGGCTGACCAGCGCCCAGATAGGCGGCTGGCTCCGAGAACTACTCGTCGGTAAAAACGTCACTAGGATTTCCGTCGACAATGAGGGCGTAGACGTCAACATGAGCCTCAAGACCGATGGTTTCGAGAAGACCAAGGAGCTCGCGGACCTGAAAATACCATCCCCGCTGGGCATAGCCGTCCGCCTTGGGGACGTCGCCGATGTCAGCGAGAAGCCGACCCCGGTAACCATTACCCGGATCGACGAACGGCAATATGCCTCAGTCTCCGGCGACATCACGACCATGGATAGCGGCAAAGTGTCACGGGCGCTCAAGGAAGAGCTTGACGGATTGAAGCTGCCGAAGGGCGTCACGACTGAGGTCTCCGGGATCACCGAGATGATGGAGGAAGGCTTTGCCCAATTAGGCATGGCCATGCTCATCGCTATCGGCGTCGTTTACCTCATCATGGTGCTGACCTTCGGAGAAGCGCGGGCCCCGCTGGCTATCCTCTTCTCGCTGCCCTTCGCGGCCACCGGCGCGCTGAGCGGCCTGTACGTCAGCGGCCAGCAGATCAGTGTCTCTTCCATGATCGGCGGATTGATGCTGATAGGCATTGTGGTGACGAACGCTATCGTCTTGATCGAGTTCGTCCAGCAGAAGAGGCACGCGGGCATGCCGACGCGCGATGCGCTTCTAGAGGCCGGGACGGTCAGGCTGCGCCCGGTATTGATGACCGCCGTCTCCACGATCTTCGCCCTGCTGCCACTGGGCCTGGGCCTGTCGGAGGGCGGCCTGATCTCGCAGAGCCTGGCTGTAACAGTTATCGGCGGTCTCACGACCTCGACGGCGCTGACGCTCATCATCACGCCGGTCGTCTTTGAGATACTCGCCAACATCGGCGGCGGCAAACCCGCGGCCGCGCCCATAGCTGAGCCTGCCGTCGAGACAACTGTCTAAACGGACGCGATTGGATGCAAGCGACAGATCGTTCACAAGAGATACTTGATGCGGCTTTAGCGGTCTTCTCGAAGTCCGGCTACCATGAAGCGCGGATAGAGGATATAGCCGAGCGCGCCGGGGTGGGTAAGGGAACCGTTTACCTTTACTTCCCCGGCAAGCGCGAGCTGTTCCAGGCCTTGATCGAGCGAATAACGGGCGAGCACCTCAAGACTATCGAGGCGGCCCTCTCGGAGTCCGGTTCGCTAGAGGAACGCCTGACCCTGGCTGTCCGTAAGCACCTGCTCTTCTTTGAGTCCAATCGGGACCTGGCCGGACTCAACGTCCAGGAGATCATGTCCTCAGACGCTGGATTCAAGACAAAGCTGATGGAATTTCGCATCCGCCTCACCGCACTCGTCGCCGAGGCCCTGCGGGCTTCGCCGGAGTGCGCATCGACTGACCAGAACTTTATTAACGATGGCGCCATCACTTTCTTTGGAATGCTCCACGCTTATCAGATGGAGAGCATGTATGGGTGCGAAGATGCGGCGGCGCCGCGGTCGACCGGCGACACGCCCGAAAGGCTGGTCTCTCTCTTCCTGCGTGGAGTAGCCGGCAGCTAAAGCAAGACCTGACGCCGGAGTTCGGGTAAACTGACTGCATGGTCAAAGACTCGCCGGACTGGAAAGATATTGCGATCGCCGAATTCTTCGGCACATTCATTTTAGTTTTCTTCGGCACCGGCGTCATCGCGGCAGCCGTATTGACCGAGGCCCAGGTGGGTCTATGGCAAGTGGCGGTTGTCTGGGGCATCGGTGTGACTCTGGGGATATATGTCGCGCAAGAGCACAGCGGTGGCCACCTTAATCCGGCTGTGACGTTGGCGTTGGCCGTCTGGCGCCGGGCCCATGATTGGCGAACCACCGCCCTCTACATGCTGGCGCAATTGGCCGGGGCGGTCACCGCCGGGGCGATGGTCTTCGGAGTCTCAAGCAATATGATCGCCCGGTTCGAAGCCCACAATAATATCCTGAGGGGGCTGCCGGGCAGCGAACGGTCGGCCATGATGTTTGGCGAATACTTTCCCAATCCGGCGTTTACAGGCGTACCTGGAGATATTCTGGCCGGCGTGGGTATTTGGGAGGCTTTCTTTGCCGAGGCGCTCGGGGCCGGCCTCTTAGTATTTATGGTCTTCGCGGTGACCCGCGCGCCGATATCTGATTCGATCAAACCCGTGTTGATCGGCATCACCATCGCTGTCATTATCAGCGTCCTCGCCCCGATAACTCAAGCCGGATTTAACCCCGCCCGGGATTTCGGCCCGCGGCGCGTCAGCCTGGCCACCGGCTGGGGCACCATCGCGATACCCGGACCGCGAGGCGACTTTTGGATCTATATCCTCGGTCCGCTTGTGGGCGGCCTAGTCGGAGG
>JAUWIO010000147.1 GCA_030605305.1 Actinomycetes bacterium | reverse complement strand
GTGCCACTATCGGTTACCAGGGTGAAAGCATCAACCGTCCAGCTGGTGTCCTCGGGTGTCACGGTGGCATTCGACGGATCTGAGCCGTTGCCGACGGTGGTGATCTCGCCCGCTGCCCAGGCCGGCTCCGGCTCTAACGATACGAAAGTCGGCACCATGCTCAACAACAAGGCAAACGCTATAAAGAGAGACGCTGCTCTAGACACTCTCGTCATGGGCCCAGTGCTTCAAGTTGGCCGGCCAGATACTGATCGTCAGGTGCGACGCCAAGGCCGGCTTCGAACTCGGCCCTGGCGGCGTCCGGCAAATCTTGCGCCGCATAGGTGTTGCCGATCTTGCCGTGAACTGATGCCTGGAGTGGGGAATCTGCCGGTGTCAGCGACATCACGATCTGCCATTGTTCGCGTGCCTCTTCGTGTCTACCTAGGGTCGTCAACGTCTCGGCGTAGTCCGTGTGGTATTGCGGGTGACCCGACTGGGAGGAGATGGCCTGAGAAAAATAGTCGGCCGCCGTCTCATCTCGACCTAGTTCTTTAGCGAGGAGGCCGAGCCGGTAGATGCTATCGATATCGCTAGGGTTTGCGCTCACTACTTCGCTAAGTAACGCAAACGCTTGCTGATGATCGTCGACCTGCCAGTAGCTGGACACGAGCAAGTCCCTGGCGAGCGGTAGTTTTCGGTCGGCAGGCTTGGCCCTGTCAATGAAGGCTTCCAGCAGCTCGATGGCTTGCCGGTAGTTTGCGTCGATATAGAGATCCTGGGCCGCCTCCAGCGAAGCAGGAGGCACGATTGGCAGAGATACAGGTTGGCCGATGTTCCTGGAGAGTAATATGCTAATGGCAATCACCAGAATGATGATTGCGGCGATTATCAGTACGAGGACGCTAAGAGAACCTTTTGTGTCCTTATCGATAGTGTCTCTTGAAGGTCCCTTTGCCACCCAAACCACCCAGATCAACTTGAAACTTGGACGGAAATTACAGAACTAAATGCCAAGTGACCTGTTAATTATCTGACTAGGTGGGACAGCGGGGAATCCCTGACATAGTTACATTTGGGGACTCTTTAGGTTGAGACAGGGAACATTAAAGGGCTACGAGCGGGGGTAAGTGAGCGGACTAGTTGCTATCGCTGGTGTGTGCGCTATCTTTGTCCACGATTTCGCGAGCCGCCCGGGCGTGCGTGGTTATTTTAGCTTCCTTGGCGCCGGCTCTGCTTTTGGTTCCAACGATCGCTGTTACCGCGGCCACTTCTACCAGGCTTTTGTCGCGGGCCACCTGGGCGCTGACCAGTGCGTGTCTGGTCTGACCGTGCCGGCTCAGCCGGGCCCAAATCAAAGCCCGCGATCTGTACTTTCTCGATCTCTTTTTTTAGGAGCCGCTCGATGTCTTTTAGGAGCTTCTGTTCCTCCCTGGAGACCAAGGAGGTCGCCTGCCCGACGCTTCCGGCGCGACCCGTTCGTCCGATCCGATGTACGTAGTCCTCGGAGACATTCGGCAGATCGTAATTGACTACATGGGGAAGTTGGTCGATATCGAGCCCGCGGGCGGCAATATCGGTGGCCACGAGCACCCTGATCTTTTCCGCCTTGAAGCTGGCCAGGGCCTTGGTCCGGGCAGCCTGGCTCTTGTTGCCGTGGATCGCCGCCGCGCTCAGTCCATCGCGCTCAAGTTGTTGCGCCAGGCGGTTTGCGCCGTGCTTGGTGCGCGTGAAGACCAGGACGCGGCTCCAGTTTTCGGACGAGATCAGATGAGAGAGCAACTCCCGCTTTTTCGTTCGTGCAACCGGGTGCACGACTTGAGAGATCCCCTCGGCGGTACTGTTTTTGCGCGCTATCTGGATCTGGGAGGGATCTCTTAATATAATGGTCGAGAGCTTTCGTATCTCATCGGGAAATGTAGCCGAGAAAAGCAGGTTTTGCCTCTGCTGGGGGAGCAACTTCATGATTCTCTTGATGTCCGGAAGAAAGCCCATGTCGAGCATCCGGTCGGCTTCATCGAGGACCAGTATTTCGACTTGCGAGAGATCTATTGTTTTTTGACCGGCATGATCCAGAAGACGGCCGGGCGTCGCTACGACGATGTCAACGCCTTTGCGCAGTGCGGTGAATTGCGGATTAATATTGACTCCGCCAAAGATGACGGTCGCCTTGGCCGGCATATAGCGGCCATACGTAACCACACTTTCATGAACTTGCGCCGCCAGTTCACGGGTCGGTGTGAGCATCAGTACTCTAACCGGGCGCTTGTGCCCCTGTCGTTGTCCTTGAGGTTTCGTGGTCGCCAGGCGCTGGAGTATGGGAAGAGTGAACCCGGCGGTCTTGCCGGTTCCGGTTTGGGCGCCGGCCATGACGTCGCGTCCTTCAAGAATAACAGGGATAGACTCAGCCTGAACCGGCGTCGGAACTGTATATCCTTGGTCGGATACAGCTCGTAGCAGTTCGGGTGCTAGACCCAGGGATTCAAACGAAGTGCTGATGTGGTTCTCCTCATTGTTAGTAGATCCGATTTATTTTGCGGCGAAGCAGGTGATGTCCGACTATGAAACAAAAGTCAGTGCCGTACCAGTCTTGTCGGCCCGGCCGGTTCTCCCGATACGATGTATATAGTCATCATACGTTTCCGGAAGATCGAAATTTATCACATGCGTGACGTTGTCGATGTCGAGTCCTCTCGAAGCAACATCGGTCGCCAGTAAAGCTTGAACCTGGTTGCTCCTAAATTTCTTTAAAGCCGCTTGCCGTTGAGATTGGCTCTTGTTTCCATGGATCGAGGCCACGCTGAAACCGCGCTCTGTCAGTTGGTCCGACAATTTTTCTATGCCGAATTTTGTTCGTCCAAAGACCAGCACTTTTTCAAAACCATCGCTGATCAACAAATCGTGCAATACATCGACCTTCTGTTTTCCACGGGTTTTTACTATGTCCTGGTCAACATTCTTAGAGGCTTGTTCTGATTCAACTGTTATAAAGACGGGGTCTCTGAGAAAGTCTTGCATGACGGCCCGTACCTTGGCCGAGGTGGTGGCCGAGAAGAACAGCGACAGCCGTTTAGCCGGCAGGTTATCGATGATGTGCTTGACGTCTTGAATGAAGCCCATGTCCAGCATTCTATCGACCTCGTCCAAGACGATGGCGGAAAAATCACCAAACCGGAGGCTCCTCCTATTGCCCAGGTCTTTCAGTCGACCGGGGGTTCCGATCACGAACTGCGGCTCCCTCTTCAGCCTGTCGATCTGTGGCTTGATCGACAATCCACCGACGCAAAGAGCTGAGAACAGCTTTAATCCTCTGCTAAAGAATTTCATCTCATCATTGATCTGGTTGGCTAATTCGCGCGTCGGGGTCACGATCAACACTCGGCTAGAGCGATCTTGAACAGCCTTGTTTATCAGCGGGATCAAGAAAGCCGCAGTTTTCCCGGTGCCGGTATTGGCCACTCCAACTACGTCTTTTCCTTTTAAGATGTGAGGAATTGTCTGGTCTTGTATGGGCGTCGGGTGCACGTATCCTTTAGAGCTGATGTTGTCCTTAAGCCGCTTGTCGATAGGAAGCTCC
>JAUWIO010000285.1 GCA_030605305.1 Actinomycetes bacterium | reverse complement strand
TCAGTTCGTCGAAGGGGATCGAGAAGGTCTTGCCGCTGTGCAGGCGCATGTAATCGACGCGGCTTTCAAGGGGTACGATCCAACGGTTCAAGAGGTCCTTGGGACTCACGAACTGGCGCCCGAAGTCATCGATAATGAAGGTGCCGCCCAGGGCCTTGAGGTGGACCGGGGCATCATAGAATTTCGAAACGCTGTTGAACTCCAAGTCCAGCATGGAAAGCGTTAACTCGCCGCCGACCACGACGACCGGCCGTCGGCAGGCGATCCAGCGTTTATCTATATTATCTTGAACGATGCTGCCTTTGTCCGCGCCTGCATAATCTTCGTCGACTTCCTCGTGGATGCTCGGGTCATAGACCTTCATGATATGGCCGTCGATATCGACACAGTGCGGCACGTAGATCGTGTTCTTGAAAACCTGCCCGATCCGCTTGGCCAGAGAGGACTTGCCGTTGCCGGGGGGGCCGTAGAGGAGGATAGCCCGTCCGGAATTGATGGCCGGGCCGATGTGCTCGATATAGCTCCTGGGGACGACGAGGTCGCTCAAGCTGTCCTCGATCATCTTCGGGCTGATACGCTCGTTGGTGATCTTCTGGGCGACGATCCTATCTTGAAATGCGCCGAGCGGAACCGGAACCGGGCCAACGTAGTGACTCTGGTTTAGCGCCTCCGCAGCAAGGCGCTGGCCGCGCTCGCTCACGCTATAGCTCAGCTCGGCCGAGCGATCGACTTCACCGCGGGCTGCCCCTTGGGCCGCCAGCAGGTTTTGGCCGGTGGCCTCTTCGATCAAATTTATGACGAGGTGGGACGGCAGCTTCAAACAGTCCCGAATCTGCGACGGCGTGCGCACATTGGCGACGTAGGCGGCCTTAACCAGCAGCCTGAGAAGCTGACTGAGAGGAATTCCTGTGTCCTCGAGGTTGCGCGGCGCCAGGGGAGCCGCTTGGAAGACCGATTCCAGTTGTGGCCGCGTGATGATGCCGAGGGCGACCAAGATCTCCCCAAGGAGGCCGCCGTTTTCCTTCTGGCGCTCCAGGGCGAGTTCAACGTCGGATTCGCGTATCAGCCCCTCAGAGACCAAAAGCGCGCCGAGTTTCGGCTCTTGTTGACTGAACGACATGGCTCTAATTGGTGCTCAGATTGGATGGCGACCCGGTGCAGGCTGAATGTTCTTTACCCTTGGATTTCGCATCTATGAACATCATCCCGGTAAGAATTAACCACGAAGTCTTAATATTCCCCGAACATTCGATAAACCTCCATGGGCCAAATCTTCAGACTTTCGACGTGTTATACCAAGTCTTGATGATAATGACTCCTAGGGACGTCATTTCAGAGCTTTCGGCTAGGAGCCCGATCCGCGGCGATGCGGGGGCATCGGAAGGGTCGGGCGACGCGGTCCGAAAGCTCTGAAAAGACGCAAGTTCTGTCGCCCCTGGGACGCGTCGGAGGGCGTCAGCAAGCCTTGGAGATGCCCCGCATCGCCCCCGGATCGACCTGCGGCTAGCTTCCTACCCGACGCGACCCAGGGGCGATCCCTATGAGTCAGTATCATCAAGACTTGGTATAAGCGCTCCCGCCACCCCAGTTTACCCGGCCAGAGCCTTTGACTAAGCTGCCGGCACGGGAATCGGCTAAGCCCCTCGTCCGCCTCAACTCCGCCGACCGGCGGCCTGACCTTGCGAGCGC
>JAUWIO010000120.1 GCA_030605305.1 Actinomycetes bacterium | reverse complement strand
GCTGTCCCGTCTGGAGCAAACCCGGGAGCGTTACCGGTAAAGTCATCGTCCGGATCATGACTGACATTGTAGTCGATCGATGTCCATCCGCCGGCCAAAGCCACACCGCTCATCAGCGTAACGATAATTAACGCCAATATAGATACAATAAACATTTTTTTCATATATTTTCACCTCCCGTCAAAGCAAATAAAGCGCAAAAAAGAGAACCCGCGGCAAAGCCGGAGCCCTCAATGTATTTTTGAGATAAGGAAGAAACCTGAAATGTCATTAGCGAAGTCTCGACTTCTTTCGCGCATGCTGTCCCGCACTTTTGCTCGAACGCTCTTTGGTGAAACATCGAGACCCCCGCTGAAATAGACCAAATGCCTTGGGGGCTCACAAAAACCGTGCCGTCTGCCACTTTTAGGCCCCCATCGGCCGCTTACACTCCAATAATAACCACTTAAGGTAGCTCAGTCAATAACCTTATGGAAAGATTCTTCCCCTTCTTGGTGACCTTAACCAACCGCTATCAGTAAAAAAGAAAAACATAAGCCTCCCCTGCTCAGGAAGGCTTATAAAAAGACTGTATGCTGAGACCGGTCTATAGTGGGACAGACGGACCTTCGAAGGTTGGCTTGGCCCGCCGCGACAATAGGCGGCGCAAGACCAAGGCGATCAAGGCGAGTAGAACCAAGAGACCGATTCCGTACGCCCATATGGGTATCCCTCGGGTCGCTTCCGACGCTTCTTCCCCCGCAACGCGCGCGTCTTCGACATTAATACGCAATACTTGGACCCGGTCATTCCACTTGTCAGCCACGGCGAACGTATTCCCGCCCATATACGTGATGTCGGACGGGTAATTGAAGAGCCCGTCAGTGTCGCCCTGGCCGCCGATCTCGCCCAGATCGTCTCCTGCCTCATTGAAAACACGAATGGCGTGATGAAAGGCGTCGGCGACGTAGATGCGACCCAGATCATCCTGAGTCATGCCGGTGCCCAAGCCGAAGATCCGTTCCGCAGCATCCATATCCAGCGGAGGCGCTCCCTTGTAAGCAACGACGTCCCCTTTTTTGTTGAATATCTGGAGCCTCATGTTCTGGGTGTCGGAGACAACGAGACTGCCGTCTTCAGTGACGAGAAGGTCTTGCGGCGTCTCGAACTGGCCGAGCTTCCGCCCCCTCGTGCCGATGTGCCGGGCTATTTCCAGCTTCTCGTCGAAAGCATAGACAGACCCGGGGGCCGTCAGATAGACGAGCTTGCCGTCCGTATAGACCTGCGTCCCCTGGATCGGCAATTGTTTGACGACCTTGCCGTTTGAATTAAAGACCATCAGACCGCTGTCGAACGAGGCCGTGAAGACGCGGCCCTTACTATCGACTGTCACTCCCAATGGGGTGATAAGATCGCCGGCTTTCAGTTTCTTGCCTCGGGTCTTGATCTCAGACTTGAACCGCCCGCGACTATTAAAGATAGCGATCCGGTCGTTGCCGGTATCGGCCACGTAGATATCGCCGTTATCAGTCACATGGACGGCGTTGGGGAAGCTTAGCAAATCCTGTCTGTCCACCCCATAAATAGAGAAGACATGGCTGATACCGGGCGTTTCGCGCTGGGTAACGGCTTCTGGGGGCTTGTTGAGAAACGAATAAAAGAGCATCAGCCCAAGAAGGATCAGGACCAAGATGACTAGGGTCACTAGTTGATTGTCCTTGGCGGGCCGCTCAAGCGTCTGCCCCTCCGGGACCGTAAGTCCTTGCAATTCAGGCATTAGTGGCCATCTCCAGTCGTTTGGGGTTCGGCTTTGACACCTAGAGCCTCAAGAGCATCGATGGCCTCCGCATAGTCAGGCAAGTACTTGATAGCCTTGCGGTACGCGTCGATTGCCGCTTCCCGCTTACCGAGCTTCTCAAGGGACTGTCCTAATAAATAGTTGACGTCGGACGCGCTGGGCTCAAGTCCCAACGTCCGATTGAACGGTCCGATCGCCTTGGCGTACTCGCCTTCGTCAAAATATATTTTGCCCTCAGCGTACCAGGCACTACCGTAGCTCTCATTCATATTCTGGGCCTTCTTTAGCGCGCTGATCGCTGATTTCGTATCGCCTAGCCCCACCCGCGCCTCTGCCAAGACCACGTAATATTCCGGTCTCGCGCCCAGCTTGATGGCCGTGTTGAGCTGCTCGACCGCCCGCTGGTAGGCCCCAGCCTGGACGAGCGCGGCCCCCATGCCGGCTCGAGCGGCGGCATTTTGGGGTTGTTCCTTAACGAGGTCTTCATACTGAGCTAGATCGCGCTCTGCCGAAGTGCGCGGCGCCGCCGGTTCAGAGACGACGGACCAGATGATCATGACGCCGATCACCAAAATAAGCGCACCGACGATCCAGATAAGATAAGTGAGTATCGAGCGGGAAGGCGGTGTCTGAGGGTCAGAGACGGTTAGATTCTTTTCGTTTTGCACTGCCAATTGCCTTCTGCTCCTTCCCGAGGTCCTTGCGGCCTAACATCCAGCCCTAAGATACTGGATTATATTCGAGGATGCTCCTGAGTGTCAACAATAAACGGCATGTTTTGGCCGCTAAACGGTAGCTTCACGCGACCGTCGAGCCGCCGCCTTGGCGAGTCTCCAGCGCCTCCAGAACAAAAATGCCAGCAACAGCCCTAGCAGCGCCAGAAACAGGTATGGGTAGAGCGACTCTGTCTTTGGGACGGTCGCCTCCTCCGTCTCGGGAAGCCTGACACGAAGGACCTGAATGCGATCGTTCCACTTGTCGGCAACGGCGAATTTTTCTCCCCCGAGATAGACGATTCCGGACGGATAGTTGAGCCGCCCCTCCAGCTCCCCTTGCTCACCGAATTCCCCCAGCTTATTGCCCTCATGGTCAAAAACATGGATCGAGTGACGAAATGCATCGACTATATATACTCGTTGGCTATCGTCGAGCGCCAACCCCATATTCAAGCCGAACATCCGATCCGCGTCGTTCAGGCTATCGGGGGGCTCGCCCGTAGAGCCTATAAGAGCGCCTTGATCGTCCAATATCTGAATACGCGAATTCTGAGTGTCCGACACAAAGAGATGGCCCTCGTCGTCGTGGGCGAGCCCATTCGGATACTCGAACGCCCCGAGGCGGCGCCCCTTGCCCCCCCATTCCTGCTTCTTTTCTCCATCCAGCGAGTAGACGAATATCGGGCCCGCGGTCGATACGAACAGCTCATCCTCGCGGATAGTCAAGTCAATGGGTTTCTCGACTGATATTTGCTTCTTGAGGCGCCCGCCGGCGTCGTAGACCAGAACCAACGACCTCTCCATGGAAGCTACATAGAGTGTGCCGTCGTCAGCTACCGCCAAGCCTAGGGGCAAAAGAAGCGGACCCTTTTTCGGTTGATCGGTAGGATCGGCCGCCTTCTCTCCGATCGAGGACTTGAAACCGCCATCCTGGTCGAAGACGACTATCCGATGATTCCCGGTATCGGAGACGTATATATCGCCCTCAGGCCCGACAGCCACGGAATTCGGACTGTCAAACCTCTCGGCACCCCAGCCGTAGATCGAGAAGATCGCCTCTATTCCCGCAGCCTTACCTCCCCCTTCGGGCAATGGCAGCCGAGTGAGGTTTATGTATAGGTAGAGGAGTACCAGGAAGATTCCCAGCAAGACAAAGACGCGCGCCCAATCGGACCGCTCCCGGCTCTGAGAGACCCGCTTGACCTGCGGAAGCTCCAGTGTGTCTAAAGGGCTTATTTTGTCTCCAGTCTTTTTAACGCTGCTTTTGCTTCCGGGTAGTCCGGCACATACTTAAGCCCCTCGCGATAGGCTTGAACCGCCTTCTCTTTCTCGCCTTGCCCTTCGAAAGCCTGACCTATTGCCAGATGGGCATCGGCATTGCGAGGGTTTATGAGCAAGCTCGTCTCAAAATCGCGGATGGCTTTCGTGTAATCCTTCTTCTCAAGGTAAATCTGACCGCTGGCGAAGAACGGCACGTCCCAATCTCGAGCCAGCCCCCTCGCTTCCCGCAGTTCCTTGAGCGCCTTGGAGGCCTTGCCGACCTCAACGTAGGCGACCGCTAGATTATAGTGATACTGAGCACTCTCCGGTTTCAAACGAACCGCTATTTTGAATTCGCGAAGCGCCTCATCGGCCCGCCCCATCTTTATGTATGCCGCCCCCAGGCCGGCGTGGGCCACCGGATCCTTAGGGTCGAGCTGTAGCTTGGCGGTATTGTCCATGATGTCGCGCTCAAGAGAAGTC
>JAUWIO010000016.1 GCA_030605305.1 Actinomycetes bacterium | reverse complement strand
GGGCCGGGTAGACCTTGCAGAGGTCTTCTACTTGAATGATAGGCTCAGACATATGTGTAGTATTTTGTCATATGAACAAGAAGACCGCTACAGATCAAGACCTTCACCGTAGTCGTTCACGCAAAAGCAGGCGAGCGGTTAATTATGCGGTCGATTGGGTAAATCTAAAAAGTAAAGAAAAGTTCGCGGATTAGAGCGGAACCTGTTTGTGAAAAAACTCACTATTCGAAATAAGCTGTTTGTTGGATTTCTACTTATAGCGACCGCTGTTGTCGTCTCCAACCTAATCACGATAACAACGAGCCAACGCATCTTGACGCATTACGAAAGATCGCGACGGACGCTACACATAAAGAGCGAACCTCTTCTCATGCTCCAAAACAAGCTACTCAGGGCCGCCATGCCCGTCAACGATTTTCTTATCAACAACCTTGAGCGCGAGAACAAGGAATTTCGGCAGTTCGAAGTCGCGATAGAAAAGGACTTTGCCGCAGTGTCGAAGAGTGCGATCGATCCGAGCGTCGCTCGACTCATCGGAGAGGCCCACACAAAATGGCGCGCGGCGAAGCGGAGGGCCGACCATCTTCTGATAACTGGGGCATCTTTAGAGAGTAACGGTTACAGCGAGATGAAGATGTTCGATGAAGAGATCTTCGACTCGGCGACGATCCTCCAAACCGCCCACGCTCGACTAGAGGTCGTTATGGCGAGCGATCTTGAGCGGGCGCGCGAGCACCGGCGTCAAGCGTATGTCGTCGCCGGGGTGTTCTTTATCGTGTTGATACTCGTCGCGATGGCGACGAGTATCTGGCTCGCCCGTTCCATCATCCGGCCGATCGAGATTTTCAGGACTGAATCCCGCCGGGTTGGCCACGGTCACCTCGACCAACGCATATCGTTACATACAAACGATGAGTTTGAGCTTTTGGCGAACGATTTCAATTGGATGGCCGAGCGCCTTCAAAAGTCACGAGAAGACCTTCATGAATTATCAGTCAAAGACGAAATGACGGACCTCTACAACCACAGAGAGCTCCTCAGGCTTCTGTCCAGAGAGATCCAGTATGCACACCGGACGAATGAGCCGCTTTCACTTATGATGATCGATATCGACTGCCTCAAGCAGGTCAATGATGTACGCGGCCATCTTGCGGGCGACGAAACACTGAGAGCAGTCGCCCGGGTGATCGACGGGGAGATGCGTGAGGGGGACTGGGCCGCCCGTTACGGAGGCGATGAGTTCTGCGTCATCCTGCCGGGCACAGACCTAGCAGGAGGGGCGGCTATCGCGCAACGAATCAAAGACTCGGTCGCGCGGGATCAAATCATATCCGAGAATCGGCACCTTGGGCGGGGGGTCTCTATCGGCTGCGCCGAGCTCCACCACCACTGCGGCAACGAGACAGATATCATCCATGCGGCAGACCAAGCTCTATACGTGGCTAAGCGCTCAGGTAAGAACTGCGTATCATCTTCAACCGTCCCTCAAAATATCACTGCCGCTTCCGAGCAACGGCTCAACACCGGCGAGCCTCGTTCCGGCAAAAGTTAAACAGCCTATTCCGTCGGATAACCGGCCGCCTTCCAGGCCTCGGCGCCGCCCGCCAAACTGTTGATATCGGTATAGCCCATCCCTATCAGTTCGAGCGAAGCATCGATGCTCATGCCGCCGCCCCGGCAATACGCGATGATCGGCTCGTCTTTATCGGCCGGGAACTTGTCGGCATTCTCCTTCACGTCCAAATAAGAGACGAAAAGGTCGGTCCCCTTTATACGCGGCTGCTCGGGGATGTGAACATCAACCAGAAAGAGGTCTTCGTTCTGCATCCGGTCGTTCAGTTCATCAGCGCTGATGTTCTTGTAAGTGGCCGCCTCAGTCGCTCCCTGGCCGCAGCCCGCTAGGACAAAGAGGGCCAACATCAACCCCAGCGCCAAAGCTTTGTTCATGATTCTCATCCTTAAACCTCCATGATTGAAATAGCTCCGTATGTACAGGCTAGAACACAGTCTCCGCACCCATGGCAAAGCGCCTGGTCGATGGCGGCCGATTCATCTTTGTCTATCTTGATGACAGCCCTGGTGGCGCAAGAAGCAACGGCAGTGCAGCTATCGCATATTTCGCATTTCTTAAAATCTATCTGGGCGATGATCACTAGTCTCGTTAGTCCTCGTTCTCCGTAAAGTCCGCCCTAATCGGTGCACTCAAAGCATTCATGGCCGCTCCGGCCTGTTTTCAAAACGATCGTTTCATCGCGCGCAACGACCTTTTTTAGCCTTGAGCCGCCGCAAAGCGGGCACGTACCGTCAGCCACTTCCACGATACCGTCGGGCGGACGGAAATTATATCGGCACTCGGGGCAACGGAATACAAAGTCTGCCACTGCATCCTCCAAGATCATCTGTTCACGGGCCCACGGCCCGCCGGATGGTTTCATTATACACCGGGGGTGGGCGCCTACATCACATTCGTAAGTTTTCCGAATATCGTTAGGACTTAGCGGTTTCAGCTATAATCTGAATATGAACCAGGATGCCAAGGAGTCACCCAACGACCTTTTCGCACAGGCCTTGTCCAGTGCCGGCCTCGTCGATTACCAGAGCGGTTCGGTTGTCAGCCGGACGATCCTAAAGAAAGGGACAGGCAATGTCACCCTTTTTGCTTTCGATGCCGGAGAAGAACTAAGCGAACACACAGCACCGTTCGATGCGCTCGTGTTTATCCTGGACGGCCGGGCCGAGATCACGATAGCCGGAGAAACGCTGACGGCTGCCGCCGGTGAGTTCGTCATCATGCCGGCCGATTCGCCACACGCCCTGCGGGCGAACGAGCGGTTCAAGATGGCCCTCGTGATGATCCGTTCTTGAAAACAGGAGTGGGATTTGCCGTATATTCTAAGAGTTAAGCACCATTTCGAAAGCTCCCACCAGTTGCTCGGCTATGACGGTCCGTGCGGCCGCCAACACGGACACCGGTGGGAAATCGATATCAAGATAGAAACCGACCGGCTTCAAAACGACATGGTGGCCGACTTCGATTCGATAAAACGCATCATTGACCGGTTCGACCCCGTCAATCTCAATGAAGTGGTCGACTTCAATCCCACGGCCGAAAACCTCGCCCGTCATCTTAAAGAGACCATCGACGGCGAGACCGGTCTATCCAGCGAGGTAACGCTTTGGGAGAGCCCGACAGCCGGCATCACCTACAAGTAACTGAGATATTCACTTCCCTGCAAGGCGAGGGGAAGTTCCAGGGAGAACTGACCACTTTCATCCGCTTGACCGGCTGCAATCTGCGCTGTTCATGGTGTGACAGCGCCCACGCCTATGAAGAAGGGACCGAGACCTCGGTCGCGGACATCTTAGGCGCAGTGCAAAAACGAGGCGTCAAACGCGTCTGCATTACAGGCGGAGAGCCGCTGGACCAACCGCCGGCCCAAGAACTATTCACAGTTTTGCATCACGGCGGGTTCACGGCGTCGGTAGAAACAAACGGCACCAAGGATATCGGCGGGTTCACGGACATCGCGACTTTCACAGTCGACTATAAACTACCGAGCGCCGGCATTCATGTTCCCTTCGCCCCAGGTAACTGGCCTGCCTTACGGGAGGCCGACGAATTGAAATTCGTCGTCGCTGATCGCGTGGACTACGATGAAGCGGTCGCCATCATAGACAGTCACGACTTCGCCGCCCAGGCGGTCATGTCCCCCTGTCTCGACGGGACTGACTTTAACCAGGCCCGGGCGCTGGCTTCATGGATAATGGAAGACAAGCTGCCCGTCCGTTTTTCGCTGCAGCTCCACAAGATATTGGGGATAAAATGAACTTGAGCGACACCAATATCAACCGCGGGGACCGGGCTGTTTGCGTCTTCTCGGGTGGAATCGATTCGACGACCTTGCTCTACCATCTGCTCGATAGAGGCGTCGAGACAGCAGCCATCTCTTTTGATTATGGACAACGCCACAAGAAAGAACTTGAATACGCTGCCCGGACTTGCGCCAAACTGAACGTCGACCACAAGATAGTCGATATTTCTTCGGTGCAGGGGCTTATCGGCAAGAACGCCTTGACTGACCCGAGCGTGGCTGTCCCGGCCGGCCACTATGAAGCGGACACGATGAAAGCGACGGTGGTCCCCAACCGCAACATGATCTTTTTAGCGATCGGCGGCGGCTGGGCGGTCGCCGAGAAAGTCGATCTGCTGGCCGTGGCGGTACACTCAGGGGACCACGCTATCTATCCTGACTGCCGCCCGGAGTTTATCGATGCCTTTGGCGAGGCCCTGCGGGCCGGCAACGACCACCAGGTCTTTGTCTACGCCCCCTTCGTCAACATGTCAAAAGGAGAGATCGTGACCGAAGGAGCCAGGCTCGGAGTGGATTTCACCCAGACCTGGAGCTGCTATGAGGGCGCCGAGAAACCATGCGGCGTCTGCGGCACCTGCGTTGAAAGACAAGAAGCGCTAGACTCGCTGGCCTAACTCGACCGTCGTGTTTATGCCGCCCCTGACGGCCACGTCTAAACGAAGATGGAGCTCGGCGCGGACAATAGCGGCCCGAAAGTCCCCGTAGATCTTGGCGGCCAGATGCTCATGTGATATGGGCAACTCATCGTAGCCGCAAAAGTACATTTTCAGGCTCTTCAGTTCGGGTAGCCACTGCTCGGGCTTCAAACGGATCGTGATCGTATAGAGGTCCCGCAGGCCGGTCATCGGGCAACGGGCGGTCAGCTCCGCGCTACAATACTCGATCGTCTCTTCGACCCCGGCCACATACGGTATCGGGATGATCTTCGCCGATATCTCATAAGCCATCGCTGCTTCTATCCGCGCGCGCACGTCTGCCTCCGGCATATCCTCTATCTTGGTGGTAAAGTCCCATCCGTCACTCAAATCCGTCACTCCTGCCTCTTAGGTGGTTTTGATATATTCTATACCGACGATGGGTTCGATGAAATCATCTCCCGCCTGCGGGCCGTGAACGGCTCGGATGCGGTCCAAGAACGGCTAAGGCGCCAACGACAAGGGTTTTAAGCTGCACGTGTTTCTGATAAAGTTCTGTCGAAAACAAAAGGTGATCCACTGTTGCTCAAAATGGAACTGCACGGCGTCAACCTAGATGTCATGACCAACCAGCCTGTCGTTATCCTACGGGATCCGACGGCCGAACGTTTTCTGCCCATCTGGATCGGACAATTCGAAGCAACGGCCATACTCATGGAACTGCAAGGCGTCAAGCCAAGCCGACCGTTAACGCACGATCTGCTCAAATCAGTTATTGAGAACTTCCAGGCCTCGGTCGGGCAGATCGTCATCAGCGACCTCCAGGATGGGACCTTCTTTGCAAAAATACATCTGACAGTCGACTCTGTCGATCTGCAGATCGACGCCCGCCCTAGCGACGCCATCGCTCTCGCTGTGCGCACCAAAGCCCCGATCTACGCTGAAGAATCGGTTCTGGACAAAGCATCGGTGCTGACCGGCGAGGGCGAAGAAGCTCAAGTGGAGCAGTTTCGCGATTTCCTTCAAAACATCGACCCCAACGACTTCGGAAGCGACTGACGCCGCTGTTTGGTCTCTTCAAGCCCCGGGAAATAACTGGTGGGCAACGAGGCGGGCAGAAATGGATATTGAACAAATTCATCTGGACGGGGTTCCGATAATCCGGGTCGACGGACAGATAGACATGAGCAACTACGTTGAAGTTCACAGCCTGGTGCTGGCCCAGATCGGCGAGGGTCACCCGAACATTGTCTTGAACCTGCGAAAGGTCGATTTCATGGACAGCGGCACCCTGGGCATGCTCCTGCGCAGTCTCGACAAAACCGAGCAGCGCGGCGGCCTCTTGGTCTTGGTAACGAACCCTTTCATCGACCGCATCTTGTCGGTAACCGGCCTGACGAATATCTTCGACTTTTATTCTGACGAAGACCAGGCGATTCAATCGATCTCAAAACGCGCCGCCAGTTTATGACGCAAACAACGAAGCGAGTTCCGAAAGACTCCGGGCCTCGATGTCCGGATCGACCTCGCGCAGCGTTTCGACAGCGAATGGACCCCACAGGGCGGCGATAGTTATCGTGCCGGCGCTATTTCCAGCAGAGACATCAAAGGGGCTGTCGCCGACAAAGGCTGTCCGGGCAGGCTCCCTCTTAAGGGCATGGAGAGCCGCTAGAACCGGCTCCGGGTCGGGCTTGTGACGGACCGTGTCTTCCATGGCCACGACAACCTCAAAAAAACCAGACAACCCCGTAAGCTCAAGCCCGCGCAGGCACAGGTCGCGCTTCTTAGAGGTGACGATCCCCAACTCTACCTGGCGATCTGCCTGCAAGCTCCGCAGCGCTTGTGCGGCCCCAGGGTAAGCGCTGATATGCCGATCATGTTCCGCCAGGTTATGGTCAGTATAGGCCTCAAGGAGTTCTTCGGATTTCGTGCGCGAGAACTCGCGCATCTGCACGGCCAAAGGGCGCCCCATGTTCTGCAAAAGCTCTTCTTTGGCAAGTTTTCGACCCAAGACCTGCTGAACGGCATGATCAAAGGACTGATGTATCAGATCGACCGTGTCGATCAACGTGCCGTCCAGATCAAAAAGGACACAGTCTACATCACGAAGTATCGTGAGCGCCGCATGTCTATTCGTCTGATCCACGCTATGCATCTTAAGTGGAAGGGCCGGGCCTGGCAAGACAGCGAATCGTCGTGCTATCTTGGCGACATCCGGATGTCAGTCTGGCCCACAGTTGATTGGAGCAGTTATGTCTAAGATCACAAAAGAACCGGCCGGTGCGCCGTTTCCCACCCCGGTTGTGTTGGTCACGACCGCCGCGAAGGGGCAGACCAATATCATCACGCTGGCCTGGGCCGGAGTTGTTTGTTCTATTCCGCTAATGATCGGGCTGGCAATAAGACCGAGCAGGCACAGCCATTCACTCCTCCTGGACACCCCGGAGCTGGTGATCAACCTGCCGAGAGCCGACCAAGTCGAAGCCGCTGATATCTGCGGAACGTCGTCCGGGCGCGATACCGACAAGTTCGCTCGTACCGGCTGGACCGCCGTCCCCGGCGAGGAGGTGGCCGCGCCGCTTATCGACGAATGCCCGATCAACCTCGAATGCCGCGTGACCCAACGCCTCGAGCTAGGCTCGCACGATCTCTTCATCTGCGAAGTCCTTCACTCGCATGTTGACGAGGAGGTGCTCGATGATAAAGGCAGAGTCGACTTCAAGCGGCTGGGGCCATTCGTTTATGCGGGCATGGACTATTGGGCGCTGGCCGAAAAGATCGGGCATTACGGTTACTCAAAAAAGAAGGGCTAGCGGCTCTCTTTCGAAAGACTCAAGGACACCGGCACCCGAATCAAAATACTCGTCCCCCGGCCGGCCAGCGAATCGAGTTTGAATATGCCCTCGATCTCGCGAACTCGGTTGGAAATGGTGGAGAGTCCGTACCCGGTCCTGGGGAGTTCGGGATCAAAGCCCGATCCGTTGTCCGAAATCGACAGCTGAATACAATGGTCTTGAAAACAGAGCTTCGCGTCTATTCTGGTAGCGTGGGCATGTTTGATGATATTTCCAACAGCCTCTTGCAAAACCATGTAGAGGGCTTTTTTTATATCGGCCGGAACCTCTTCTTCCCGGCCTTCGACGACAAATTCTGCTTCGATGCTATGAACACGACCAAGATCTTCGAAGACAGTCTCGGCTAGCTCGGCCAGGCTCCGGCCACCCAGGCGCTCCTCAAAAAGATCGTCGATGGCCAGCCGTGTTTGACTGATCGCCTTGGCGGCCGCTTCTTGGGCCAGACTCAAGCGCTCCTTGACCGGCTCTTCGCTGCTCTTTTTCAATGCGTCTTCAACCAGCAGATTAAGCCCCATCAAGCTCTGGGTCACTCCGTCGTGGATCTCGCTGGCCACCCGCTGGCGCTCCTTATCAAGAACCAGGCGCTCGATCTTGAGTTGGGCTTGGTGCAAGTCCGTATTGGTCCGGCGCAATCGTTCGGCCAAGGCCGCGGGATATGAGAAAAAGACGGCCACTATGAAGTAATCGAAGGCTTGAGCGATATGCGTGTCGAGCTCGCCCAATTCAGCGATCTCGCTCCACACTTTTCCGGTCAATGAGACACTAGAAACATACCCGACTGAGCCGAGGGCGGCCACAATAAAAGCCCCCCGCAAGCCAAACAAGTATCCAGCCAACATCGCAGGGCTAAAGCTGTATACATAGAATGGCGATCCCCAGCCGTATACCAGGAGAAGCGACGAACAGAAGAGGACGTCGACCAGGAGAAGCGCCGGAACCCGTCGCAGATAAGTTTCTACTCGCTGCGGGCAAAGAGTGAAAACTCCGTTGTAGAGAAAGACCGCCGCAAACACTAGCACGGTCGTCAAGGGAGAAACGTGGGGGGTCGCGCCAAGATGCAATAAAACGACGGCCAGCACCCAGTTGAGCCACCGGTATGAGTTCAAGAAAACAAAGAAGCCGTTGCGCTCTTGTTGGCCGGCCACTCGCTTCATTGAATACGCGCTCTCTCCCGCTTCCTGCCAATACGTTAACAAAAAAAGCGCGCAGCCGCTATGTTCAGCCCTTCAAGACACCGAGCGGCTTGAGCCGCGCGACTTTAGTCGACAGACCCACACGCTCACAAACGTCGACGACTCGGCGGACATCTTTGTAAGCGTAAGGCGCTTCTTCGGAAAGGTCGCGGACATGACCGGCCTCGACAATCACCCCTTTGGCCTCCAGTTCTGCGTGTAACGCCCGCCCGGTCATCCGCTTGGCGGCGGCCTTGCGACTCAGCGCTCTTCCGGCTCCGTGGCAAGTCGAACCCCAGCTCTCGCTCATCGCGGTCGCGGTCCCGACCAGCACATACGAGGCCGTGCCCATGTCGCCGGGTATCATCACCGGTTGCCCGATCTCCCTGTAGTCCGTCGGAAGGTCAGCGTGGCCCGGACCGAAAGCCCTGGTGGCGCCTTTGCGGTGGACACAAAGGCGGCGCGGACCGGAGGCAGTCTGGTGTGTCTCGATCTGCGCCATGTTGTGTGAAACGTCATAAATAAGGTCCAGCCCCCGCCGGAGCTCACCGGCCCTGAAAAGGCCTTCGAAGGCGCGCCGGACCCAGTTGGTCATCATCTGCCTATTGGCTAAACCGAAGTTGGCGGCAGCCTGCATGGCCCCAAGGTAGTCTTGGCCGGGCACTGAACTCAGAGGGGCGCAGGCAAGCTGTCTGTCAGGCAGATCGAAGTGTTCGACCGCCACCACCTGGGCCATCTCTTTTAGAGAGTCCGTACAGACTTGGTGGCCGAGACCCCTCGAGCCGCTGTGTATCATGATAGTGATCTGACCTTCATGGAGACCCAGTGTCGCCGCTTTTGCCCGGTCAAAAACTTCCACAACCTCCTGGACCTCGACGAAATGGTTGCCTGATCCAAGGGTGCCCAGTTGCCGCAAGCCTCTCTCTTTGGCCCGCGCACTGACTTTCTCGGGCGCGGCCTCTGTGTGTGTGCCCCTGTGTTCTATATGGTCAAGGTCGTCTAGACGCCCGTATCCCTTTTGACACACCAGGCCTCCCCCTGTCGCAGGACATCATCTATCTCCGATGCCTGCAGCGTAAGACGGCCTTTGCCGCCCAATCCTTTCGGAATGGCCCGGCCTAATGCGTGCATGATCTCGCGAATCCGGTTTTTGACATCAGTCAGATCTAGTTCTGTCCGCAAAAGTCTGACGCCGCAGGAGATGTC